>JBFESM010000031.1:0-13584 GCA_041548445.1 Methanothrix sp.
AAGCAAATACCGTCCCCTATGAATTGAGGAGTTGACCCCCCTACCATGATCCATGCCACCCTCGACAGTTGGATTCGAGACGATGCGATCCCGTTCTCCCTCGATTCGTCCGAAAGCCTCAGCGCCTCCATCGACCGGATCATCGCCTCCCTCGGCGACTCGGTGGAGCTCCTCGGCTTTGGAGAGGCGCTCCACGGCGGCGAGGAGATCCTCGTGCTCAGAAACCGGCTCTTCCAGCGGCTGGTCGAGGAGCACGGCTATAGCGCCATCGCCATCGAGAGCAGTTTTCCTCGGGCGCGTGTTGTGAACGACTACTTCAGCGGTCGCGGCCCTGCCAATTACGAGGCCGTCCGGGAGGCGGGATTCAGCCACGGCTTCGGCAGACTCGAGGCGAATCGAGAGCTGGTGGAGTGGATGAGGGCGTACAACTCCGACCCCACCCATCAAATCAAACTCCAGTTCTACGGCTTCGACAGCCCGACCGAGATGACCTTCAGCGATAGTCCGAGGCACGTCCTCCATTTCGTCCTCGACTACCTCGCCTCGATCGATGGCGTCAGCGCGAAGGAGCGTCGCGAGCGGATCGACCACCTCCTGGGCCAAGATTCGGATTGGGAGAACCCGGCTGCCATGATGGACCCGTCAGAGTCGGTGGGCCTCTCCCCAGCGGCAACGGCGCTACGGATCGAAACGGAGGATCTGATTTCGGAGCTGCAGGTGCGCCGTCCAGAGCTCGTGGCTGAGAGCGAAGAAAGCCGCTATCTTGAAGCCGTGCATTATGCGAAGGTCGCACGGCAGTTGCTGAACTATCATGCCGTGCTGGCGCGAAAGTCAGGCGACCGGATCGTCGGAGGTCTCGGCCTTCGCGATTCTATGATGGCGGAGAATCTCGAGTACATCGTCGCCAGGGAGCGCGGCCGGGGCAAAGTCCTGGCCTATGCCCACAACAGCCACCTTTCGCGGGGAAAGGCAGAATGGCAGCTGGGAGCCGATCTCCTCGCATGGTGGCCGGCGGGCGCGCACCTCGCCGAGATCTTCGGCCCGCGCTACGCGGCAATCGGAACGGCCGTTGGCGTTTCGGATGAGAACGGCATCGTCGAGCCCGAACCAGGAACTCTGGAGGCGCGCCTTGCCGCCGCTCCGGGGCCGGGGCTCTTCGTCCCGACCCACGGAGGCCAGGGGCTTTCTGATTCCGAGATCGAATCACTCCCGATCCGCTCAGGGTGCGTCAAGAACCCGACCTACTTCCCGCTGACCACTCGGAGCTTCACCGACTTCGACTGGCTGGCTTTCCTGGACGGGGTCGGATACAGCCGCG
The DNA here is from genome assembly GCA_041548445.1 of Methanothrix sp. Lineage (GTDB taxonomy): Archaea > Halobacteriota > Methanosarcinia > Methanotrichales > Methanotrichaceae > Methanocrinis. The sequence continues at coordinate 1,319 of JBFESM010000031.1, forward strand.
GAGGACCGCCGCTGCCGTAGCGGGACGGGAGCACCAGGTAGGTGTCACCTCACGAAACGGAAATTTTTGCTTTAAAGTTCCGGTTCTCGTTATTTTATTCGAATGCTCCACAACTCTACTGCAGAGTGCTACCCCGCCGTAACCTCCCCACTCCGAAGCCCTTTTTTCCCTCCACGGCCAAACCCCTCGCCATGAACCTCAAACAGATCGGCGTAATCCACACCCCCTACAAGACGAGGGCCGAGGCCCCTTTCCAGGGCAGACATTCGGATGAGATCTGCGAGGTGGAGGTCTTCGACGATTTCCTCCCTGGCCTTGCAGACGTGGAGGGGTGCACCCACCTCATCCTCCTCTACTGGCTCGATCGGGCTGATCGAACCATGCTCAAGGCATTTCCTCCCTACGACGGAAAGGAGCACGGGGTCTTTGCCACCAGGTCGCCGAACCGGCCAAACCCCATCGGCGTCGGGATAGTCGAGCTCCGGGGGATCGAGGGCAAAAGGCTGAGGGTTCGGGGCCTTGACGCCATGGAGGGAACGCCGCTCATCGACATCAAGCCCTACTTCTCGGAGGTCGACAGCATCCCGAACGCCACCGTCGGCTGGAGAAAGTGAACATCTCAGGGATTTGCCGCCGAAAAGAAAAGTAAAGAAAAATAAGGGGCACAAGGGGCGTTCCTGCCCTCGGCCCCTGCCCCGCCGGCTCTCCTGTGGGGCTCGGTTCAGTTTAGTTCGGTTCAGTTCGGTCACTGGTTTTTCGGCTCGTTCAGGCTGCACCCCTCATCACGCCGTACTCCTCGCCCATGAGGATGTGGTCGCCTTGCGTCGCCGTCATCTCAAACCCGGCACTCTCCTGGAAGAGCATGACGAAATCAGACCCTCCAAAGAGGAAGTTCCCGAGCATGTCGCCCTTCTCATGACTGGCTCCCACCACAACATCATCCTCGAAATTGACAGAAGATACCTGGGCCATGCCCATGGGAATAAGGGCCACCAGCCCGTATTCTTCCGTATCCACTATCACATAACCACGGGTCTGAGAGAACTGCCATCCCGTCGAATCGATGGGATCGTACTTGCCCTCGGTTGAATTCCATGCCACCTCTAATGCAACGTTTTGCGATATGATGTTCATCTCTTCGATCGTTCCGCCAACGGCGAAATGATAACGGTGGTAGTCGTTGACGTTCAGGAAAGAGTGGGTTAGCATGCCATTGGCAAAGGCGTCCTTGTACTGACTATCGTTACCGAGCAGATCCCCGATGCTGTAATAACGCACAAGCTTGACCTCCAATCCGTCTTCTACCTGGATATTCGAATCGTTATCAATCGCCCACGTTCCCTGAGGGACGGAATCGGCCGGCGAAACAATGACCGCCGAGTCGATCGGCGAAGCGATGGGCCGCGCCTCAGGCGATATCAAGTATCTGGAGAAGAACTGGTTGAACGTCTTCCAGTTGGATGGAGACTCATACCACCCGCTCTGCAAACCGAAGCTCGGATCGTTATAAAACTCCGTATAAGTTTCGTTGTTCCATGACTCTTCGGTATCGAGGAACGCTCCCCAGGCGTCGGCGAAATCGCGCAACCACGAGGAGAAAGGTTCGTAGTACTGAATCGCATTCTTGTACAGACCCTCGTCCTCTAATTCGGGAAGGGGCTGGTCAACCAGGAAATAAAAGTAACAGATACTTTGCAGTATTTGGTCACTTGTGAGATCGGACGGATTCTCAAGAACGTTCTGCGGGATCAGCTCTGATGCCCGGTCAATGAAATCGTAGTAGTCCGACAAGTTCTGAACAGGATTCGTCTTCGGGTCAGGATTTATGTTTTTAGCCTCTGCGATGGACGCCTCCAACATGCTCCCGATCTCCGGATTTTCCTCCACCAGATCTATGAGATCTTGAGTAATCTGCTTATGACCGTCGTCTCCAATCGAGGCTGTGCTCAAGGCGAGGATCGATGCTACGAATACCATTACTATCAAATAAAGTTTCTTCTCAGAAATCTTTCTTTTCATCTGTCTCATCTCCCATCTCGGAAACTCTCATCTCCTGAGCGATACGTCTGACGCTGATGATATGTCTGACTTTTTTATAAGTTAGCTTTACAATCTTATTTAGTTATCCCATGAGATGGTTTTGGGTATATAAAGTAAAAGGTTTCAGGACTGTAGGATAAGCTCCATGGGTCGAAAAACGATCCTTGCCTTATCGGCTACTTCAGAATCTAGAGGTTCAACTCCCTGGTCGTGGAATCCCTTAACTCCCTGGTCGTGGAATCCCTTTATAGTTCCAAAAATTTCCTTTGATCAAAGTTTGAACCCCTCCCAGCTTGCAGCAGGGTATTCCAATAAATAAACGGATACCTCGGTTTCGACGATACTGTTGGATCACCATTTCATGCAAGACCTGGATTACCAGAAGAGCGTGGCCGAAGTGTACAGGTACGCCGAAGAGCACGGGGTGAAGGTGCTCACCGCCGCGGAGTACACCGGACGGGAGCCGGACACCTTCGAGGCGAGAAGGCGGAAGCTTTACGGGTGAATTTCTCAACGCCGTTTTCGTCTTTGATCCCAATAGAACATATTTCCCTCCAAAGCGAACGAATCAATCCCGATAATGCATGCGAAATCTTTATCTGATTTCACTCATCAAGATATTGGAGAAAAATCTCAATCGTTCGTTGAGCAGACGAGGAGGGATAACTCCTGGAACTGAAAGACGAAATACTCGAGGTCATCGTGGGCGAGCATGTGGCCGCGGTGGCCACCGTCTCCGAAGGCGAGCCCGCAGTGAGGTTTATGGCCCTTGCGGGGCTGGACGACCTGTGCCTGGTCGGGGCAACGATGAAAAGCTCCCGGAAGATCCAGCAGCTAAAAAAGAAGCCAGAAGCCGCCCTGTCCGTATGGTCGGGCGAAAGCTACTCGGACCCCTACGTTGTGATCCAGAGCAAGGCCGAGGTTTATGAGGACTTGAAGACCAAAAAGATGTTCTGGGACCCCAAGCTGGAGCCGTACTTCCAGTCACCTGAGAACCCGGAATACGTGGTCGTAAAGTTCGTTCCCCAAAGGATCGAATACTACGCCGGCGGCATGAGGATGGAGGTCTGGGAGAGATAAGGAGGGCCTAATTCAAAAATTAGATAGGAGGTACCTGAAAACGTACCTAAAATTTTTGAGAGTTCTTCAGCTCTCAGCCAGACCAAGTTCTCTAACGCAAGATACAAATTGGAGGATCTCGACCCGGGCTCCCGCCATTACCGTCCGCTCTGCAGATTTCAGGAGCTCTGTTGCCACCTTCTCATCGACGTGGGCTTCCCCATAGTTTTCACATACCGAGGCGGGCACGCCCTTCACCACCACGATTAGGCCGCCAAGCTCGAGAGTAACGGCCGTGGTGCTTGGCCGTTTTGTCTCGCCCAAACATCCGCTTTACCGCATGTACGCGAAATACGGTAGTCTACCTACAATGAGTTGTTTTGCATGAGAACCAAAGCAAGAGACTTAATCCACCAAGATGGCACTTATGAGAGAGAATCGGATTCGATCGACTTCTCTCGTGCCGCCCATTCGATCAGCGAAGGAGAGATCAACTCAATTACGGTAGACCACCCGCTTTCAGCGGCTTCTTCAAAGATGTGCCCTCAGCTCTGCGATCGATTCGAGGATGAGGTCGGGGATGATGTTCGAGTACTCCACCACCTCTTCCCTGTACTTTCCGGTCTTGACCAGGATCCCGATCATGTCCATGTTCTGAGCCCCGCCGACGTCCGTATTTATGTCGTCGCCGATCATGGCCGTCTCATCGGGCAAGGCCCGAAGCTCCGCGAGGGCCATCTCAAAGAAGTCAGGAGATGGCTTTCCCACCACCTCTGCCAGGGTCCCGGTGGCGTACTCGAGGGCGCAAACGAATGGTCCCGCGGATAAGTAAAGGCCGTCGGCCCCCATCCAGTACCTGTCCTTCTCGAGTGCGATGATCTCCGCCCCGTCCATCACCAGCCGGAAGGCCCGGTTCAGCCGATCGAAGGTGAAGTCGGTCTCGGCGTCCCCCACCACCACGAAATCAACTTCCTCCTCGGCGAGGGGAACGCCTGCTTCCTCAAAATCTCTGCGAATGTCCTCTCTTGTGAGCAAAAAGCACTTATTGTCCTTCTCAGACCGAATTCGCTCGGCAGCGGCGATCGCCGGGGTGAATATGTGATCTTCGGGTATCTCAAACCCCATCTCGCCGAGGAACCTCGCGAGGATGCTCCTGCACTTCGAGGTGGTGTTAGAGACGAACCGATATCGGTATCCCTTCTCCTCCAGCATGGCTACCGTCTCGTTCGCCCCCTCTATAGGGGTCTTGTCCACGTAGAGGACCCCATCGAGGTCGATCAGAAAGGCCTTCACGTCGATCGTTCCAATACCTCCTTGGCAATGGAACTGGAATGCTCTATTCCGTTTTATATTTACCCGATCGATCTCTCATCGACGAGATTTTATATTAGTCCGGCCAAGATCAGTCCAGTTTTTCCAAAAATCGCTCCCGTTTTTGGCGTTCTTGGAGGTTTCGGCGTGCCGACGAGGAAAGAAAGGCTGCTTCGTGTCTTGAAGAAAGGGATTATGGTCAGCAGGTTGGGCGAGGGCAACGAGCCCTCCTGTGAGGTCTGGACCTTCTACGATCAGGTCATGACCGAGGAGATGAAAAAGATACTATCAGAGGAGTGGACCCAAGATCAAGGTCGCCTCTGCCAATGGCTGGCCCCTGCCTTCGGGCGGATCGCATACGAGGCGGAGAACGGAGGCTATCCCGACGATCTGTCGGGACTGGACTTGGACCTGCTGGAGGAGCATCTCGATTCCGAGGTGGAGGCGGACGTTCTTATGTTGCGTGACGTGGAGAAGGCGGACCGGATCGCCTTCCGGTTTGTGAGATGGTTTATGGAAAAGATGCAGACGGACTGATCTGACATCCCTGCCCCACCTTCCGGAGGACTGGAAAGTCAGAACCGCATCGGATGTACAGCGCCAGCTCTGAGCATTTTGAACCCCGCCCTTTCGTCAGACCGGAAACCAACCTGTAAGAGGGTCTGAACCTGTTGATATGGCCCGCTGCAAGGTCCTCTTGAAGAGGATTGACGATTGTGATATCCGATTGAACTGGCCGAATTCTCAGAGTCCGCGCTAACAGACGATCAGCGAAACTGGTCGGGCAACCTCCTTCAGGTCATGGACATTAGCTCAAGACGCATCCTGTCCGCATCATCAGATACAGAGTCAGCCTCATTCTTCTCACCCTGATCCTGATCTTCAGGGGTGTATGAAAGGTAGAGCTTTCGCCTCTTTCCCTGAGTGAGCTTGACGTGAGATGGATCCATATCGACGGCCCGCTTCATCACGCTTATCACCGTGGTCTTATTCAGGCCGAGCATGTCCACAAGCTCGCTGGTGGTGTATCTTCCGGGTCTCTCCTTCATAAGATCGATCAGGGACACTGTATGGTTGTCGAGGGCGTTTCCCTCGCTGACCTTTGGGGTCCGGCTGACAGAAGATCTCGTATGTCTCGTCTTTATCTGGCTCTTGAGATCTGCCACCTCTTTTGACAGGTGGTCTACCTGGTCGATCAGTCTCCCCAAAAGATCGACGTCCTGCTGTTTCATGGTGAGCATGTTGGACATATTTTCCACGGCCATGATGAGACCTATCATCGCCTGAGTCTCTTCGAGCTCCCGCTCACTTTCTGCAACTTTCTTTTTATAAACTTCTAAAAGCTCTTCAAACATTAGTTCAGTACTCCTTATCTCAATCTCTGCACATTATCCGGCATCTCATCCCCCTCTTATGAGGTACCGAAAAGACCGTTACGTGTAGTGATCTCAACCCAAGTATAAATAGTTTTCTTAATAATTAATCTCGCACTCCGGAAATGGTGACCATAAATGACAATTTTGTTAATGTTTGAGATAATTGCCAATTTTTGACTGAAAATCGAATTTTCTCTCGAAGGTCTTTTCGTGAATGAAAGCCCGGAATCGTCGAACCTCATGATAGGGAGATTCCGCTGAGCCGATCTCTCACCAGGCCCGGAAGCTTCTTTATATCGTCAATGACTTCGTCCGCTGCCTCGATCAGCTCCGTCGTTGGGCGGCTGTCCTGCTGAACCGTGAGCACCCCGAGATCTGCCGCCTCCAGAGCGTATCGATCATTGAGGCCGTCTCCCACCATGACGACCAGTCCGTAGTCGTTTTTGAGGGTCTTTACGATCTCCTCTTTTTGTCGCGGCTTTGAGGCAGGGTATATACGATCCCTTTTTATTCCCCTGCACCTGGTGAGGTTTGAGAGGCTTCTCATGCTGTCTCCGGAGGCGACGTAGATGTCGGCGCCCATCCCCTCAAGCTCCTTCAAAACGGCTTCCAGGGCCGGAAAAGGCCTGCCTCCGGTGCTGATGGAGTGGGTGACCTTCCCGGCTTCCACATCCACTATCAGCCCCGTGGTGTAATAGAACCGCGGACAACGGGCACAGACCGCGGTCAGCGTCTCCTGGAGGTTGGCCACCTCGACCTCGGAGCTGAGAAGGACCGATAGCACCTCATCTTCGGATACTTCCGTGCTCGAACAGCTGATCTTGACGTCTCTCTCCCTCTCCCGGAAGAATATGCTGAGAGGCATCTCGGGAGGCATTCCCATGACCTCCTTTGGATCTAGCTGCGGGATCACCAGGGCCCTCCCGCCCTTCTCCATGACCAGTTCCGTGGTGATTATCCCCTCCATTAGGACGTTCCTGGAGACGTCTTTTGCCACCCGGTACATCTTCAGCATGGTGCCAGCAACGTCGAATATCACCGCCAGATCGCACGACATCGGTAGGAGTTGTAAATCGACGCGAAGATCAACCTATCGGTCAGGGTCGTAACCGAAATGCTGGATCTTCCAGTTCCCAGTTGAAGTTGAAAAGTACCGATTCGGGTTCGTCTCACGTCTGCGGGAGATGACTGCAGCGCGCAGAAATTTCCAATGCCAAAAACCTTATATAAGACGAATGTCGTATGGGAGTACGGCAGTTGTCGGCTGCCAATCCCTCCCTCCTATACCCCCCTATTTTTTACATTTTTCGCAAAACCAGTTTATATGCTTATTTAAATATATAATTTATATATTTAATTTTTGGGTTGAGGGCAGATTAGAATAAAGATGAGGTTCATGGGGTGACAAGCCAAAGTTGGTGGGGAATTCGCCATGAAGAAATATCGAGTCGTCTTCCATCTTACTGAGATCGAGAAGGCAAATCTCGCCCTGAACAACGTGAGAAATCTCCTGGCCGACCTGGGCGAAGACCAGGTGGATGCGGAGCTTGTGACCAACTCGGAAGGCGTCAAGGCCCTCCTCAAGACCGGGCCTTACGGCGAGAAGGTCAATGAACTGGCCGAAAAGGGCGTCCGCTTCATCCTCTGTTCGAAAAGCCTCCGCGCCATGAGGATGAAGAAGGAGGAGTTCTTCGACCATGCCGAAGTTGTTCCTTCCGGAACGGGAGAGCTGGTGAAAAAACAGACTGAAGGCTGGGTCTACGTCAGGCCTTAGCTCGCGAAAAAAGGAGGCAAAGAAAGAAAGCAAAGGCGAAGCTCGAAGAGCCGATGCTTTCAATTACTTTCTCATCGTCGTTCCGAGCCCGACCGAAGACTTCCGGAGATCAACTTTCCGATCGTCCTCTGGCTCTCCTCAGGCGTCTTGACGGTATTCACCAAAAAGATGGGGACTCTGGAGAATAGGGCGTCGAAAAAATCGCTCCGAAGGCTCCGCTTGAACTCGTTTTTCACCAGAAGGTGCGGGTTATAGTAGCCGTTCTCCTCCAGGATCTTCAGCGCCACCTTCGGCTCCAGCCTCCTTGCGATCTCCTCATCTTCGGGGTCTCGCTTCAGGATGATCACCATGGAAAGGGTGGTGAGGGGGAGGATCCGACCTTTACCGATCGCCCAGCGGAGGTCGACGACGCCTCTGCCCTCCTCATCGAAGAGGGCGCGATCGATCAGGCCGGAAAACTCTTTCCAGATCTCGGAGAGCTCCGCCCTGATGTAGAAGTTCTTCTCAGAGCCGTAGGCCAGGACGTCGTCGCCGTAAATTCTTGCGTAGAACCAGTCGTCGGAGACGACCCGGGTCTCGGATCTTCGAAGAAGGCCATAGGTGTGGGTCGTCTTCCCTGCCCCGGACCCTCCGAGGATGCAAAGGCCCCGGCCCCGAAGGTCGAGGCAGGCGCCGTGGACCGAATAGATTCCGTGCTCGTCCTCCAGGACGTCGCCCGCGGCGCTGAGGGCGAGAGACTTGATCCAGCCGTAGTAGCCGACGTTCACGAGAAAGGCGGTCTTGGACTGGGGGTCGTACAGGACCTGGTCGCCCCCCACATCGGGGTCCAAAACGACGTAAAGCCTCGCGTGGGACCTTATGTTCTGGGATATGAAGTAGAAGTTCTCCACCCACCGATCTTTGACCTCTGCCAAGTCCGTGAGGAGCTTGATGCAGCAGCCGTAGATCTCTGACTTCACCTCGTACTTGACCTGGGGGGCGTACCGCTCCGCCAGGATCGCCTTCTCCTCGATCGATATCAGCTTCACGGAGTAGGCCATCTCCTCACCTCTTTCTCGCCTCCCTATCCCAATCATCCTTTACAAAATATATAACTTTTTGGCGGGCAGCTTTATTCTGTCCGGGTTTCGTCCTTCTCCCTGATCTCGATTCTCCTTATTTTGCCGCTGATCGTCTTCGGGAGGGCCTCCACGAACTCGATGATCCTCGGGTACTTGTAAGGTGCTGTCACCTTCTTCACGTGGTTTTGAAGCTCGAGCTTCAGGTCGTCGGAGGGGTTGTAGTCATTTGTCAAGACCACCGTCGCCTTCACCACCTGGCCCCTCATGGGGTCGGCAACTCCTGTGACGGCGCATTCCATCACCGCAGGGTGGGACATGAGGGCGTTCTCCACCTCGAAGGGACCGACCCTGTAGCCGGAACTCTTTATCATGTCGTCGGTCCTACCGATGAACCAGAGGTACCCGTCCTCGTCCATCCAGGCTGTGTCCCCGGTGTGGTAGTAGTCGTCGTGCCATGTGTTTCTCATCCTCTCGGAATCAAGGTGGTAGTCGATGAAGAGGCCCGGGGGCTTTCCCTCATCGGTTCTGATCACGATCTCCCCCTCCTCGCCAACGTCGCAGATCCGGTCGTCTTTGTCCACCAGGACGATGTCGTACCCTGGCGAGGGCTTTCCCATCGAGCCGGGCTTCGGGTCCATCCAGGGGAAGTTGGCGATGGCGACGACCGTCTCGGTCTGGCCGTACCCCTCCATCAGCCGCAGGTTCGTCGCCTCGAAGAACTTGTCGTAGACGGTGGGGTTGAGAGGCTCACCGGCCGTGACGGCGTACTTGAGAGGAGAGAAGTCGTACTTCGACATGTCACCCTTTATCATGAACCTGTAGATGGTGGGCGGAGCGCAGAAGGTGGTGACGCCGAATTTGGTGGCCATCTCCATCATCCTTTCGGCGTCGAACCTCTCGTAGTCGTAGGCGAAGACCCCCGAGCCTGCTATCCACTGGCCGTAGATCTGGCCCCAGACGCATTTCGCCCAGCCGGTGTCGGCGACGGTGTAGTGGAGGCCGTCCTCGACGACGTTCTGCCAGAACTTCGCCGTCAGTATGTGGCCCAGGGGGTAGGTGTGATCGTGCTTCACCATCTTGGGGTAGCCGGTGGTGCCAGAGGTGAAGTAGGCGAGGAGGACGTCCCCTTTCTTCGTCGCCTCGTCGCCCGCGGGCCTCTGAAACTCTGAAGAGGATTTTTCAATCTCTCTTCTGAAGTTCAGCCAGCCGGGCCTTTCGAGACCTTTGCCGACCAGGGCCTTGACGGGCTTAGCTCCATCGATCTCGTTGCAGGCGCCGTCGACCTCTCCAGGGACGCCGTCCTCCTCGATGCAGATGATCATCTTCAAGTTCGCTTTATTTATTCGGTATGCGATATCCTTGGCCCTCAGCATGTGGGTTGCCGGGATCGCCACAGCGCCGATCTTGTGGAGCCCCACCATAGAGATCCAAAAATCGTATCTGCCCTTGAGGGTCAGCATGACAGCATCGCCTTTTCTGACCCCACAATTTCTAAAGAGGTTTGCGGCCTTGTCGCTTTCGCGTTTAAGCTCCCTGAAGGTGAGGATCATCTCTTCGCCCAGATCGTTACACCAGACCAGAGCGATCTTCTCCGGGTCCTCTTTAGCGTAAACGTCCACCACGTCAAAGGCGAAGTTGAAGTTATCCGGCGCGGTTATCTTTAAATTCTCTTTAAAATCTTCGTAAGATTCAAATTCGGTTCCCGAAACAAACCTGGACGATAAAGACGACATTTCAATCCTCCCTGGCGCTCGAGCGACCGCAAACCAGCATTTGGACGAGTATTTCCTTCAAATTAGGCCCCCGGCGAAAGCTCGAACTCTCGCGTCTGCTGGGACATCGCCTTTGAAGCCTCCCTCATTTGGCGAAGGTGTGGCGCTCTGTTGCACCATCCGCATTCTACCTTCAGCCGATTCGCACCGCCGACTCGTCCCGCAACTGTGATATATAATTAATAACACATATGCATAATGCGGCATGCGACCCTGCATCGCCTCTCGACTAGAAGGTCCTTTGATATAAATGATTAATCCTGTGAGTAGGCAATTTTCCGTGATAAATCGAAAATCGAATATGCTGCACTGGCGATTCACCAACATCTTTTTAGACGCCGGGACCGACTATTTCGCCGTGTTGCTCGGCGTTCTCTTCTCCGGAGGCAAGGATTCGGTCTTTGCATGCAAAAGAGCCCTGGAAAACGACTCGGTCGTCTGTCTGATAACGATAGTCTCCGAGAACCCGGATAGCTACATGTTCCACACGCCGAACGTCCGAAGGACCGACCTCATCGCCGAGGCGATGAACCTTCCTCTCCTCACCTGGCAGACGTTGGGGGAGGAGGAAGTCGAGCTTCGCGACCTGAGGGACGCCATCGCCGCCGCAAAGGAGAGATACGGGATCGAGGGGGTCGTCACCGGGGCGATCGAGTCGGTCTACCAGGCGGCTCGGGTGCAACGGATCTGCCGGGACCTGGACCTGTGGTGCTTTAACCCCCTCTGGCAGATCGACCAGGTCGAGTATCTTAGATTGCTCGTCTCGGAGGGGTTTGATGTGATCATCACCGGGGTCTTCGCCTACCCCCTCGACGAATCGTGGGTCGGGGCCAGGATCGACGATGGTTTGATCAGAAAGCTCGAAGCCCTCCAGAGGATGTACAAGATAAACCCCTCTGGCGAGGGCGGAGAGCTTGAGACCTTCGTCCTCGACGGTCCCATCTTCAGAAAGAGGATCGAGATTCTGAAGGCATCGAAGGCTTACGAGAACTACAGGGGCCATCTCATCATCGAAGAAGCGAGGCTGGTGGAGAAATGATCCTAGTAGTCGACCTCTGCCGCAATCCCTCTTCCCTCTCAAAGTACGAGTTCGTCGATCCCATCGCCGGCGTCGTGAGGCGGATGGGATCCGAGTACGAGATCCTTCACTTCACCGAGCTGACCAAAGAAGTGATCGAAAGATCCGATCGGATCATCCTTTGCGGCACGGCCCTCAAAGACAACCTCTACGCTCGAAGGATCAACCTATTCTCCTGGATCGAAGCCCTCAATAAGCCGATCCTGGGGATCTGCGCCGGGATGCAGGTCGTAGCCTCCGTCTTCGGCGGCGGGATCGTGCCCCAGCCGAAGATCGGCCTTGAGAAGATCGATATCGTCAAGGAATCGCCCCTTCTCGGACAGCCTCGCGAGATCGAGGGCTACCACCTCCACAATTTCGGCGTCACCCTGCCTTTGGGCTTCGAGCTGGTGGCCGGACGGCTGGATTCGATCGAGGCCTTCAAGCACGCCAATAAGTCCATCTACGGGATCATATTCCATCCCGAGGTCAGGAACAGGTGGATCGTAGAGAGGTTCGTTTCTCTCTAACCAGAATCCAGGGCCGTATAAAAATTCAAGTACTGGCATTGCTGGCGACCGTCGTCGCAGCTGTCGCCTCCGAGGAGCCTGCCACCGAAACCGGGTACACCATCGACCTGGCTATCGACGAGTCCCTCGGAACCTTCCTCGTCGACGGCGAGGGCATGACCCTCCACTAGAGAGACGACGGCACCATCCAGACCACCTACAAGGGATGGCCCCTCTACCGCTACTTCGAGGATGAGGCGCCCGGCGAAGTCAAAGGCCAGGGCGTGGGCGGCGTCTGGTTCGTCAT
>JBFESM010000032.1:0-13048 GCA_041548445.1 Methanothrix sp.
CGCAGAAAGGCTTGGATCAGATACGAACGGGAACACAGTTTAACGGCAGTACATCTCGATTGGCATAGTTGCAAGATCAACGGCAAGGAATTATGTGTGGTTCTTGATGATAGTTCAAGGTGCATCCTCGCAGGCAGCGAATTCGACGCAGCGACTGCAGAAAACAGCATCAATCTAGTTCAAGAAGTACTGGACAACTTCGGAGAAATCAAATTGCGTGCGGCCCGTTTTTCCGGATTTCAGAAATAGTCGAGTCTTTGTTGCCCAGATTCCATGAACAGTCACTAATGTTTTATCGATTTAAAGGAGCACGAAAAACGGGCGAGGGTCCACTTCATCCCCAACCTAAAGGTTTGGGTATTCGTGACCCTCTGCGCTCCCGAAGTAATAAAAACCAGCGCCAACCCGTTAACTCCGACCATAGGACACGCCAAATGCGGAAACATATTCAACTTCGTAGACGGCGAGGTGCCCAAGAGGTATTCATCGAAGAAGGAGCTGAAGAGCCTCGCCGCCAAGTTTGCAGAGAAGAACCTGCTCGACTCCGAGTTGATGGGCGAGTTTCTGCTGGAGGTGGATCGGCTCAAGTCCGGAGGGAGAATGACCGGCGTTGAGATCCTGATGGAGGCATCCAAGTCTTTCATCAATGTTGGCCAGTCTTTCGTACGCCGATCCCAGATGAGCGAAGAATGAACGGCATCCAAGTTACGATCTGAACGGCTTGAGGATGGAGATCCGAACCGCCGGGCCTTCTATCGAAGATCTGGCAGGAGTCCTCGCAGATATGCCCACCGCTCAGAGGGCCCTGGTCCTGAGGGGGCTGTAGCAAACTTGCGACAACTGGTACGTAGGAAGGTTGGCGGTCCAGGCCAAGCTCAAATTGGGGCCACCTGGTGACCTGTACGAGCAGGAGACCGACCAGGTGGCAAAGCAGGTGGTCGCACCCTCTCGTACCTCCTAGTCATCTTCGGCGAGGCGTCCTTTTGGATCGGCGGCCTGATCCTGGAACGGGAGGCGATCGCTCGGTGGCGGGGCACCCTCCATCCGAGGTCCATGGGCGGCTCCGTCGTCCAGCCCGTTCGTGCAAAATGCGTCGTTGAAATCGGCGAGTTTGATGGCGAGAAAAGACCTGCAGGATGGCAGCCCCCGGACAGGGGGGGGTCAACCTAACATGCGACGAGAACTGCGAGCTTGCTGCCTGATGGGGTGCAGGCTCATTAAGCTAAGGCGACCGATCGCCCTCGCCCCACTTTTTTTCCGGAATCTGCTCGTGATAGAGGTAATGGCCGCACCGTTTGCAGTAAGTGGCGTCGATATCGTGCTCGCCCAGGCCGCACTGGGGACAGAGGACGTTCGTCTTCCTGGATATCAGGATCCACTCCTTGACGATCTGGCTCGCCTCCCAGGGTATGAGGATGATCCCCGAAAGGATCATCAGAACCGTGACCCACTTACCGGCCTCGGTGACGGGGGTGATGTCGCCGAAGCCGACGGTCGTCAAGGCCACCACCGTGAAGTAGAAGGCGTCTCCGAAGTTCTGGACCCCATCGTTTACGGGTCTTTCGACGTAGTAGAATAGGCCGGAACTGATGAAGAATATGATCAGTATCGTCGTCACGAGCCTTGCCACCTTGAGAAACTCCAGGGAGACGCTGCCAAAGAAGAAGTGAGGGTCGGTGAGGAATCGAAGAAACCTGAATATCCTGAAGACCTTGAAGACCCTGATCGTCTTGACGAAGGCGATATTGAGGGCGAGGCCGAAGACGGGGAGGACTGCTTGAAACAGCGTCGGCAGTATCGCCACAAGGTCGATGACGCTGTAGACGTCCACCAGCTGCTTTGTCCTGTTTGGCGCACCGTAGAGGCGGGCGATGTACTCGACGATGAAGAAGGCCACCGCGAAGAGCTCGAGCCTTCCGAGGAAGGCGCTCATCGCTTCGGATATGTTGTAGGTGTCGATGACGAAGATGGCGCAGACGAGGAGGTTCAAGAAGATTATCGTTATGTCGATGGCTTTGCCGAGGGGCGTTCTGTAGTCAATGAGGTAGAACTCGACCAGCTCTCGGAAGTTGTCGGGGGGGATGGGCCCATTTTTCGTCATCTTCGTAACCTCTGTTTTTTCCTTTAAAGATAAACAATCTTCGACTCCAGGGTCCCGGTTCAGAATTGAGCAACGTTCATATATACGGGTCAGGACCTGACTGGCCCTTGATTTTCCGCAGGGGTCTGAAGAACGATGACTGAACCAGAAAAAATGGAGCTGAAGCGCGAGCTGGGACTCTTCGAGGTGACCCTCTCCGGCGTCGGGATCATCCTTGGGGCGGGGATCTACGCCCTGATCGGAAAGGCCGCGGGGCTTGCCGGAAACTCCGTCTGGCTCTCCTTTGCCATCGCTGCCCTGATCGCCATCTTCACGGGCCTCAGCTACGCTGAGCTCTCGTCGATCTTTCTGAGGGCCAGCGCCGAGTACGAGTACACCAACCACGCCTTCGGCCACAAGCTCGCCTTCGTCGTCGGGTGGCTGATCATCTTCAGCGGGGTCATCGGGGCCTCGACCGTCGCCCTCGGCTTTGGCGGCTACTTCGACGCCCTGACCGGAGTTCCCGTTCTCACCTCGGCAGTTCTGCTCCTCCTCGTTCTGTCCCTCGTCCTCCTCTGGGGAATCAAGATCTCGGCCTGGTTTGCCATAGTCTTCACCCTCATCGAGACGGCGGGCCTGTTGATGGTGATTTATATAGGACTCCCACATCTGGGCAGCGTCGACTACTTCGAGATGCCCCACGGCTTCAATGGCGTCTTCGAGGCTGCGGCTCTGATCTTCTTCGCCTACATGGGCTTTGAGGAGATGGTGAAGCTCTCGGAGGAGACGAGAAACCCCGAGAGGAACATGCCCCTCGCCCTGATCATGGCTCTCGCTATCACCATTGTCCTCTACATGCTGGTGGCGGTGAGTGTCGTTTCCGTCGTCTCCTGGGAGGTTCTGGCAGCGTCGGAGGCCCCCTTCGCCGAGGTCGCAGCCGAGGCGCTCGGATCCGACGCCTTCGTCGTCATCTCGGCCATAGCCCTCTTCGCCACCGCCAACACCGTCCTTCTGATGCTTCTTGCAGCGTCCAGGATCGCCTACGGGATGGCCGAGTCATCATCGATGCCCGCCATTTTTGCAAAGGTCCATCAAAAAAGGAGGACGCCCTGGGCGGCGATCCTCGTCGTCATGCTGTTATCGATGGTCTTCGTCTTCTCCGGCGACATAGCCTTCGTCGCCAGCGCCAACGACTTCATCCTCTTTGCGACCTTCATCGTCATCAACGCGAGCCTGATCGCTCTGAGGTACAAAGACCCGGACCGGCCCCGGCCTTTCAGGGTGCCGATCAGCCTAGGGCGTCTTCCTATCCCGCCGGTTCTGGGAATTCTGACCTGTCTCTTTCTCATCGTCCACCTGGAGCCGGGACCGATCCTCGTCGGGTTTGGCCTCGCCCTCGTCGGCGGGGTGCTGGCCTTGGTATGCTGCCGGGACGCGGCCTGACCCCCGATTTGGCCTGCTCATTTGCGATCCGTCCCAGAGCTTCTCCCGGCAGCGCGAACTTTGCCGAGACGCAGCCTCTCGGCAGCGGGCTCGATGGCGCACCGAATCCACTTCGGGCCGACGGGCTTTCCGCATCTCCCCTCGAAGATGTAGGTTTTTCCGGGGTTTTTTTCGACGTAATCTTCGACAGCCGCCAAAAGCTCCGGTGAGAGGGGGATAATCTCGGCTTCCGGTTCGCCTTCCTTTCCTTCTCTCCTCAGATGGAGGAGGCCCCGGTCCCGATCGAGGTCGGAGACCTTCGCCCCGCGAAGATCCTCCAGAGGAAGGCCCGTCTCCAAAAGAAGCCGGAGCATTATTTTATCGCTCTCAGAGTTGAGGGCAGCCAGGAGACGCTCTCGCTCCTCAGGGCTGATGGGCCGAAGGTCATAGGTCACGATATCACAATAGGCCCTGCCCGGACTTTAAAGTTTTTCACTTTAAGCCGTTGGGCTGATCTAGCCTGGAGCAGGAGTCCTGACGGACCCCGGATCGATGGCGAGGCCCCGATCGGGGTGGAGGCAGGAGTACTGGATGCTCGTCTCGTAGGCGATCCCCTCAAAGCGCTCGGCGTCGCAGACGATCTCGCCCAGGCCCCGGCGATCTCCGGCGGCCGCCATATTCACGGCCACGTAACCCTCATCATCCGGATGCCTCACCACCACCCACATCTGGGGATGGAGGGGATGGCCTTCGTACCCGGTCACCAGCCAGGCGTCGTATCCCTCCCTTTTGAGAAGGGCCCAGCAGACCTGAGCCCTCAAAAACGACCCCGGATCCATCTCCTCCTGGGTGTACATGTACAGGTCAAGAAGGTCCCTGAGGCTCAGAATCCAGGTGAGGTTCACCTCGGTACCGGGCTCGAGATGGACCTCTCGGGGAGGATCGCAGTCCTTCTCGATGACGGTTTGGGGCGAATAGCGTTTTTCTTCAGCCGTCCCTTCCGGCCCTTCCACCACCAGGCCGCGGTACCATTCAACCTCATCGGGGCCGACCAGGGTCCCGACCCCCCTCTCCGTGCCGGGAGCGGCCGAAGATATCGCCTGCCACCTTCCCTCAGGGTCCTGGACCACGGCCCAGAAGGCACCTCCCCTCTGAAGGATCGCAACCTGGTAGCCCCTCTCCGCAAGTAGTTTCAGGATGGCCGCCTCCCTCGGCGGATCGCCCGTCCTGCGGGTCAAAGAGGCGATCTCCTCGGAGGCGAGCTGGTTGACCTGTCCATCCTCTCGATGGCTCTTCATGACTACCTTCACCCCCACCTCGGAGTTGGACGGGGTCACCACGCTCGCAAAGTGGTATGATTGGAGCGTCTCCTGGAGGACGGTGCCCCAGCCGCCGAGGGTGGTGGACCGGGGCTCCAGCACCACGTAACTCTCAGACTCCTCGTCCCTGAAGCTCTCCAGAACCAGTTCGAACTTTTCGAGGTTCTCGTCCCAGGTCCCCGGGCAGGACCAGAAAGAAGCGTAGAAGAACCTGCCCGAAATTGGAGAGCACCAGGCAACGATCCGCTTTTGCGACACCTCGCCGCCGCGCCTGTAGTAGACGTTGAGGCTCGAAGCCCCCTGGTCGCCGACGTTTACGGGTTCACCCTGCTCTGCCGTCAGGACGGCGAACCGCAATGATCCGCTCCTGTAGGCCCTGCCCACCTGTCTATTAACGCTCCCGGGGTCGATGCCAGAGTCCTCAAACCAGCCGATGCGCACAAGAGCGCAAGCTCCCTCCAGGGTGAGGTTTCCCTCATCTTGGTCCCCGCTGGTTGTCGCATTCCAGCCTGGCGGAAGCTCGAAGGAGAAGTTCGCCCTCCGATATCTGTCTATCTCCTCTTCCCTTCTCTTCGAATCCGGGCGCAGAGGGGAAAGGTCCTCCATGACAAGGCGCCGCCCCATGGTCGGCTCGGCCCTGACGTCCGTCTCGCCCGAAAGGTTCGAGGTCTCGCCGGGCAGGCTCATCTCTGACCCGATGCTCGGGATCCTAGGCATCTGGAACTGGTCTGCGAAGTTCATTTCCCAGCTGAAACCCTCCTCGGCCACCGACGGCGGAACGATAAAGAATAAGGCGACAACGAGAATTACCAAAACCCCCACCGAAGGACACCCCCCTGCATGCCAGTCTTGCGGGGATGCAAAAGATAAACAAGTTTCGATTCAAAGCTCGATCGTCATCATGTCGTGGCCCAGGGGCCACTTCTTGACGGCGACGTCGTGAGGCGGAAAGAGATGGCTTATGTGGGTCAAAACGACGTCTTTGGCCCCGAGATCGCGGGCGAGGCCGACGGCCTCCTCAGAATTCATGTGCTTTGTGAGGTTGTATCCTGGAGGGGTTATGGCGTCTGCCACCATCAGATCGGCGTTCCTCATCAGGTCCAGGCTCGCCTCTGGGATATGGAGGTTCGTGTCCCCCGTAACCACCAGCTTCTTTCCCCCATCCTTGACGAGAACCCCGGCCGCCTCGCAGATGGGGGGGTGGTTCACCTCGAATAGAGTGAACTCCATCCCTGCGATGTCGAAGGGCTGGCCCATCTCGACGACGTTTCTCTTCGGCCTCATGAAGTAGAGGTAGTTCAAGATGTAGTCCATCGTCTCCTTCAGGCCGTAGGCTGGAACCCTGTTCTGGACCCGGTGAAAGTCGCCGAAGCCCGCGTAATGGTCGTAATGGGCGTGGGTCCAGATCACACCGTCAACCCGGCTGATTCCGGTTCTGATCAGCTGCCACCGAAGGTCGGGGCTGGTGTCGATCAGAACCTTTCCCTCGGCGTTCTCCACCAGTACCGAGAACCTGAGCCTTCTGCTCCTCCCGCCACAGAGGGCGTCGACGCAGGCGGGACACCTGCATCCGATCTTTGGGGTACCTATGGCGTCACCGGTTCCGAGGAGGGTCACTTTCATGGGGTGGTGCTCCCTCTGTGGTCGGTGATCCTCCGGTCGAAGTCCTGGATCGCCCGTAGCATGTCCTCCTGGTCGATGGACCTTCTGTCCTCCAGGAGGGCGTTGAGAACGGCTTCCCTCACCACCAGCCTGATGTCGGAGCCGGAGTAACCCTCGGTCTTCTCGGCCAAAACTTCGGCGTCAACCTCTGCATCTATCCTTCTCAGGACCTTGTCGGTGATCTTTCGCCTCATCTCCAGGTCCGGCAGGGGGAAATTGACGACCTTGTCAAACCGCCTCCAGGCCGCGTAGTCGAGGAGCTGGGGGTGGTTTGTCGCGGCGATGAGGAGAACCCCGTCCTCGACGAGGCTAACGTCGTCGATCGCCTTCAGAAGGGTGTTGACTGCCCTCTTGATGGCTCCGTGCTCGTCGGATGTCCTGGTCTTGGCCACGAAATCGAACTCGTCGATGAAGAGGATGCAGGGGCTGAGGGTCTTTGCCAGGTCGAAGACCTTGTCGATGTTCTTGCTGGTTTCGCCCAGGTACTGGCTCGTCACCATCGAGAGCCTCACCTCGACGAGGGGAAGGCCGAACTTTCCCGAAAGGGCCATGGCGGTGGAGGTCTTGCCAGTTCCGGGCGGGCCCACGAAGAGGAGCTTTCCGATGTCGTATAGGCCCACCTCTCTCAGGTACTCCCGGTGCTCGAGGGCCTTTGCCGCCTTCTCGATCTCGGTCACCTGCTCTTTTGTCAAGATCAGATCCTCTATCTGGTCACGGACGTCCTCGGGGGCCTTTATCCGGACGAGCTTCAGGATGTCGTCGGCCTCCTCGACCTTGGCGGTCATCTCCCGGACCTTGGCCTGGATCCATTCCCGATCGGTGAGAAGGGGCTGGTTCCTCTTTCTCGCCTCGGCGTAGCTGACGTCCAACGAGTCGTAGCTCTCGTAAAAGTAGGCGAGGGTGGGGTTTGACCTGATCCTCTCCAGGGTCTCGTGTTTTACAAACCACTTCGCTCCCACTTCGAAGACGGTGAGCCTCAGCTGGTCTCGAAGGCCCTCGCGGTCCACGAAGGGAAGGCTCCTCGCCGCCTCACGAACGCTTCCTAGGCCGTAGATATCCCTGACGTCACCTTCGGTGACGTAGACCGGCCGTTTCACCTTCCTGGTGACGGGATCGAAGTAGTGTTTCCTGATCTTCGGCGGGAGGTCGTCCTCGGTCAGGTTCTCGGATCGGTTGTATATCTCCGCCGTGAGAAGCAGCTCTGCTATCTCCAGCTCGCCCGACGTTCCCGCACCGCTCAACTCAGCGTCTGATCCAGTCTTTGCGCTTGACCCCATTTTTGCACCTGACCTTCATCTTTGAAGCCTCATCTCTGAAGCCGCCCTTAGGCTGAAGGCGAGTAATGACCTCCCGAGAGTGATAAATCTTTCCTTTATTCGAGGAGATCTGATCTCGTCAGATCCCGGCAACTGTCGCCGGTTCCGTCGGCAACTTTATCAACCATAAAAAACTCCATCATTGGAGATCGGCCATAATTCGTATGGCATCTATTTGGTGATGTAAGATGAATGCGTGGGATCGCTTTATTTGGTAGAGTTCATTTACTGGACACAACGCTTCGCGACGGAGAACAGACGCCAGGCGTATCGCTGAGCTTGGACGAGAAGCTCAACATCGCCAGGCAGCTCGACGCGCTTGGAATCGATGTGATAGAAGCAGGCTCAGCCGTGACCTCCGAAGGCGAGAGAAGAGCCATGAAGGCCGTCGCCTCTGAGGGTCTTCGGGCCGAGATCGCAAGCTACGTTCGCGCGAGAACCGGTGACGTCGACCTCGCTCTCGACTGTGATGTCGACTCCATCCACCTGGTGGTGCCGGTCTCCGACCTTCACATAAAGAGCAAGCTTCGGTCCGACCGGGATTCGGTCATGAAGTCTGCGGTGGAGGTCTGCGAGTATGCGAAAGCTCACGGTCTGATCGTGGAGCTCTCCGGCGAGGACGCGAGCCGTGCCGATGAGGACTACTTGAAGTCCATCTACAGGGCGGGAATCGATGCCGGGGCCGATCGGCTCTGCTACTGCGACACTGTAGGAGTTCTGGTGCCTGAGAAGGCCTTCGAGATCTTCTCGAGGCTCTCTGATCTTCCGGCCCCGGTGAGCGTCCACTGTCACGACGACTTCGGCCAGGCCACCTCCAGCACAGTTGCGGCCTTGCGGGGTGGGGCCTCTCAGGCTCACGTCACCGTGAACGGGATCGGTGAACGGGGCGGGAACACCAGCCTCGAAGAGGTGGTGATGACCCTCGAATCCCTCTACGGGATCAAAACCGGGATACGCTGCCAGGAGCTCTACTCCCTTTCGAGGACGGTCTCTCGGCTGACGGGGATACCGGTCGCTCCCAACAAGGCGATCGTGGGGGAGAACGCCTTCACCCACGAGGCCGGGATACACGTTCACGGCCTTCTCGCCGACACTTCGACCTACGAGCCGATCCAGCCCGAGACCGTCGGCAGGAAGAGGCGGATTGTCCTGGGAAAGCACGCGGGCAGAAGCTCCGTCGAGCTGGCCTTGAGAGAGCTGGGGATAGAGTGCACAAAGGGCGAGCTCGCCGAGATACTCACCAGGGTCAAGGATCTTGGAGACAAGGGAAAGAGGGTCACCGACGCAGACCTTCAGACGATCGCAGAGATCGTCCTCTCGATCGAGAAGGAGCCGAAGGTGAAGCTCGACGAGTTCACCGTGGTGAGCGGGAACAGGGCGACTCCGACCGCCAGCGTCAGGATCACAGTCAACGGGTCTGAGATGTTGGAGGCTGGAACCGGCGTTGGTCCCGTGGATGCGGCGATCAACGCCATCCGGCGTGCCATCTCCGGGGTGACTGATATCCGGCTGGAGGAGTATCACGTCGACGCCATCACAGGCGGGACGAGCGCCCTCGTCGAGGTCTGGGTGACGATGGCGATGGGAGATCGGAGCATAACCGCGCGAGGTGCGGGAGCTGACATAATCATGGCCTCTGTCGAGGCCGTGCTGGAAGGAATCAACAGGCTGATGCAACTTGAGGAGGACGGATAGATGGGTAAGATGAGCGGGGCGCAAGCCATCCTGGAATGCCTGAAGCTCGAAGGCGTTGACACGATCTTCGGGCTTCCGGGCGGGGTGCTGTTGCCTCTCTACGACGCCATTTACGATTCAGATATCAGGCACGTACTGGTGAGACACGAACAAGCGGCAGCTCATGCGGCGGACGGCTATGCCAGAGCCACCGGGAAGGTGGGCGTATGTCTTGCAACCTCGGGACCTGGAGCCACAAACCTGGTAACGGGGATCGCCACCGCCTACATGGACTCAGTACCCATGGTCGCCATGACCGGCCAGGTTCCCACCAGCCTGATCGGAAAGGACGCCTTCCAGGAGGCCGACATAACCGGTATAACGATACCAGTGACCAAGCACAGCTACCTCGTAAGGAGGGCGCAGGACCTTCCAATGGTGTTCAAAGAGGCCTTCTACATCGCCCGCACAGGCAGGCCCGGCCCCGTTCTGATCGATCTGCCCAGAGACGTCACCGTCGATGAGCTGGACTTCGAGTATCCAGAGATCAACCTGCCCGGCTACAACCCGAACCTGAAGGTCCACAAGCTCCAGATCAGAAGGGCTGCCCAGGCCCTGATGGAGGCGGAGAGGCCCGTCATCTACGTCGGAGGAGGCGTCAAGTACTCCGACGGCCACAAGGAGCTTCTAGAGCTGGCAGAGAAGATCAAGGCCCCGGTGACGACGACTTTGATGGGGATCGGGTGCTTTCCCGAAGACCATCCTCTCTCCCTCGGCATGCTCGGCATGCACGGGACGAAGTACGCAAACTACGCGATCCAGGAGGCAGACCTGATCCTCGCGGTCGGTGCGAGGTTTGACGACCGCGTCACCGGAAAGATAGCGAGCTTTGCGCCACAGGCCAGAGTCGTCCACGTCGACGTCGATCCCGCCGAGATCGGAAAGAACGTCCGTGTCGACATTCCGGTCGTCGGCGACGCGAAGCCCGCCCTCGCAGAGCTTGCAAAGGCCGTCGAGGCGAAGGCCTGGAGTCCCTGGAACGACAAGGTCGCAGGCTGGAAGGGTGATCATCCGCTCTGCTACGCCGAAGGCAGCGAGACGATCAAGCCCCAGTGCGTCCTCGAGGCGATCTGCAGGCTATGCCCCGAGGCCGTGATCGTGACTGAGGTCGGCCAGAACCAGATGTGGGCAGCCCAGTTCTTCACCCACAAAGACCCAAAGCACTTCATATCTTCGGGAGGCCTAGGGACGATGGGTTACGGATTTCCGGCAGCCATCGGGGCGAAGATGGGCTGTCCCGAGAAAGAGGTCTTCGACATAGCAGGTGACGGAAGCTTCCAGATGAACATCCAGGAGCTTGCGACGGCCGTCATAAACGACGTTCCCGTCAAGGTGATAATCCTGAACAACGGCGTCCTCGGCATGGTCCGGCAGTGGCAGGACCTCTTCTACGAGAAGAGGTTTTCGAACACCACCTTGAATCGGGTTCCCGACTTCGTGAAGGTGGCTGAAGCCTACGGAGCTCTCGGCCTTCGTGCGACGAAGCCCTCGGAGGTCGAGTCTGTCCTGAAGGAGGCGATCGCGTCAGATAGGCCGACGGTCGTCGATATAATCATATCTCCGGACGAGAAGGTCTCGCCGATGGTTCCTGCGGGAGCTTCCTTGAGCGAGATTCTGGAGCTGGAGGGGTGAGAGAGTTGCACACAATAGCCGCCATCGTCGAGAACAAGCCAGGAGTCCTCGTCAGGATAGCTGCCCTCTTCAGCAGACGGGGCTTCAACATCGACAGCCTCACCGTCGGGGCGACCGACAACCCCGACTACTCGAGGATGACGATAACCGTCGACGGAGATGAGGTCGTCCTCGAGCAGGTCACAAAGCAGCTGAACAAGCTTGTCAACGTCATCCGCGTCAGCGAGCTTTTGCCCTCGGAGTCGGTCGAGCGGGAGCTTGCGATAATCAAGGTTGCTGCGAAGAAAGAGGACCGAAACGAGATCATGCAGATCGTCGCCATCTTCCGGGCGAAGATCATCGACGTCTCGCCCCGGTCGATCATAGTCGAGGTGACGGGAAGCCAGGATAAGGTCGAGGCGATGGTCAGGCTTCTTCGCCAGTTCGGGATCAGGGAGATGGCCAGGACCGGCAAGGTCTCGATGACCAGGGGCGCCAAAGTGGTGGGCCCCTGATCTTCTGAACGCGCGTTTGATCTGCTCAGATCAAGTTTATATTTTTATATTAAATGTGATATGCTTTCTCAGAACTGGGAGGACTTAGGAAATGGCAAAGATATACCATGACGAGGACGCCGATCTCGGCGTTCTGAAGGGCAAGACGATCGCCATCATCGGGTACGGAAGCCAGGGGCACGCCCAGGCCCAGAACCTACAGGATTCGGGCCTCGACGTGGTCGCAGCAGACGTCAAGGGCTCGAAGGCCTGGAAGAGGGCCGAGGCCGACGGGGTCAGGGTGACCACGGCGGCGGAGGCGGCGAAGGAGGCGGACATGATCCAGATCCTCCTGCCCGACGAGATTCACCCGATCGTCTACAAAAAGGACATCGAGCCAAATCTAGAGGAGGGAAACGCTCTCGGATTCTCTCACGGCTTCAACATTCACTTCTCACAGATCATACCCCCCGAGAACGTCGACGTCTACATGGTGGCGCCCAAGGGGCCCGGCGACCTCGTCCGGAGGACTTACGTCGAGGGTATAGGCACGCCCTGTCTCGTCGCCATCCAGCAGGACTTCTCGGGCAAGGCCTTCGAGAAGGCGATGGCCTACGCCAGGGGAATCGGCGGAACCCGCGCCGGGGTCCTGGAGACGACCTTCGAAGAGGAGACCGAGACCGACCTATTCGGAGAGCAGGTGGACCTTTGCGGCGGCGTGACCGAGCTGATCAAGGCCTCTTTTGAGACGCTGCTTATGGCCGGCTACCAGCCGGAGATCGCATACTTTGAGACCTGCCACGAGCTGAAGCTGATCGTCGACCTGATCCACGAGGGCGGCCTGATGAGGATGTGGGAGAACGTCTCCAACACCGCCGAGTACGGCGGCCTCACCCGGGGCGACCGGATCATCAACGAGCAGTCGAGAGAGGCGATGGTCGAGATCCTCGACGATATCCAGACCGGCAAGTTCGCAAGGGAGTGGATCCTGGAGAGCCAGGCGGGCCTACCCGTCAAGAAGGCTCTGGAGAGGCAGGAGTCCGGCCACCCCATCGAGATCGTCGGCGAGGAGCTTCGGGCGATGATGCCCTGGCTCAAGAAAGATTGAAGATCATCTCTTAAAGGAGGGATGCTAAGCCATCGGGAGGGCGGGCGCCTCAGGCGGCGTTCGCCCTTCGGGGGGCAGAGGGAAGGGGTTTTGAATTCAGTTCAGGTGATACAAAATGGATGATTCATTATCAGGACTTATATCAACTAGGGCGACGATTCCTGAGGTGGATCGAGATGCATTTAATAATGCAATTAGATCAGCTGTTGATGCGATTGCCGGGTTAACCTCCGAATGTGTGGTTCCATCAAATAAGAGACGAGAAAGAGAAAAACATATATCTAATTTAATCGAGGCTTATA
>JBFESM010000033.1:0-12342 GCA_041548445.1 Methanothrix sp.
TACCGTGCAGTCTTTGACCTGGTAGCTGTCCCATTTGTCGGATCCTGCGTGTTTTCCGTCTCTTATCCAGACGTTCACCTGATTTGTCCCGACGTCTGATGTGGTCGTCTGCCACGTCCATCGGTTGTTTGCGGTCCAACCAGTCATGTCCTTCCAGGCGTTGCCCGTCGATGGTCCCTTCAGCCAGAAGCGATAGTATATCTGGTCTCGATCGGGGTCGGTCGCCCCGGCGGTCCAGGTCACAGAAGACCCCGCATTCAGGGGGCCCATCGGGCTTTGACTGAGCTCTGATGCCGTCGGCGGCTCGTTCGCCCTTGGGAGAGTTACGGCGTAGTCTCTGATCTGGTAGCTGTTCGATCCGTCGGGCCCAGCGTGGTATCCGTCCTTGACGCTGACGCAGATCTGGCTCGTCCCAACGTCGGAGAGGGAGGTCCTCCAGGTCCATCGGTTGGTGGAGGTCCATCCCGTCATCTCCCGCCAGGCCCAGCTGGTGGACGGCCCCTTCAACCAGAACTTGTAGAGAAGGGCGTCACCGTCGGGGTCGGTCGCTCTGGCAGTCCATGTAACAGAAGACCCCGCAACCTCGGGGCCCGCCCTGTCCGGAGAAAGGTCTGTCGCAGATGGCTGCTGGTTGTACCAGCCCCGATTGTATCGGGTGCCCCACCTGGTGCCTGGCGTCCAGAGGCCGTCGCCTGCTGGAGGCTCCTCCGGCCAGAAGTTGTAGCGGATGCTCTCATGATAGTAAGTGGCCCCATCAGGCCCTGGCACCGGCATCTCGGACCATGAAAAATATGTATGGTCCATGACGGAGCCAGATCCAGAGGTCTGATAAGTCACGGTGCCCGCGGCGGTGGCGGACGATACCACCGTCGCCAGTATAATCACAATCAAAGAGAAGGTTCCCATTAGGTAAGGAAGGTTCTCCTTGACGAACGCCTCCTTTGTGAACCTTTTCAGGGACTCCTCCCCCAATTTCGTTATAACCAACCCCCCAACCATGCTCAAATCACCTACAAAGTCTTATTTCATTAACAGCGAACCTTTTCCACCATCCGAAGCCTGGCCTGGCAAATTTAAATACCTATTTTTCATATTGGGCCCTTGTTAGTCGTTTTTAATCCTCTGTGGTTATGTGACCCGCCTGTAAATCTCATGTAGACGCTCTGAGTGGCGAAGGTTGCAAAGGCCTAGTCGAGGCTGGATTAGATTTTCAAAAGAGATAATCGCCACGACTTCATAAAACAGATGTGTTTTTATACTAGAGTTATCTTAATCTTGGATGATGAGACTTCTGCTAATCTCAGGTTTAGTTCTGCTGTTATCGTCGACGGCCATAGTGGGTGAGGGGTCGTACGGTCTCGACTACTATATAGGCGGCAAAGGGCGACCATTTGGTGGAGATGGTTTTCATGGTCCTCATTCTGCTCAATTGGATTACGACCAAAAAATACGTTATATTAGATTCGATTTGGAAGAATCCCTACCCTTTGAAGAGTTAGATGATATTTATGTGCAGATGAAACCCCTCACAGTAAATGGAAAGATAGGGATAGACCTATACTTAGATGGTGATGGTGATGGAAAGTGGAGCAGTAAGAGCAGTCATGATGTCAAGCTTTATGCAAGGCCTGATGAATGGCAAGATATTGGCTGGCAGATTGATCAGTGGACAGAACTCAACGCTTTCGAGTTCAATTATAAACAAAGTGGAGCTAGCTCTTTTGGGGAGATGGGCCTTGCAGATTGGCAGAAAGAATTACATGAAAACCCAAAAATAGTTAAGGTTTATATAAGGCTTTATAAACCTGGTGCGGGCATAATCTTATTTGACTACTTCAACATAAACGGCATGATTCTGAGCTTCGAGCCGAACGAGGGCCCCTACACGAAGGAGGGAAAGCCCAAAAGGATAAGCCAGAACGGCAAGATCACTTACATCATAACCTATGGGAACGACGATAACAATACCACCCTGACAAACCTGGTGATCGTGGAGGATTACGATCCTCGGATGACGCTCCTTTCGGCTGACCCGCCGCCAGACCCGGGGACGAACAACGTCTGGACGATCGGGAACGTTTCTCCGGGCTGCTACGGTCGGATCGTCCTGGTGATGAAGATGTTGAAGCAGAACTTCGTTGCCGACGTGGACGGGCGGGTCTCGGGGGCGGGCTTTGTCTCCGTCAGGCGGAGGTTCACGACCGAGAGGAGCCCCCACATGATAATCAATCAGGTCAGGATATCCTGCGACCAGCTCGAGAGGAGTGGCATCGTCGAAACGCCGGTGAGGCCCGTCGTCGGGACCACCCTCAGCTTCTCGGAGCACGGCTCGGGAAGCTACGAATCGGAAGAGGTCTTGAGCTACATGACCAGCCGGATGAAGATGAATAGGGAGTTTGAAGCCGTCCAGGCCCCGTCGGTCCTGAACCTCTCCTTCGGCCGCGGCCTCGACTACAACTCCAGCTGGTACGCAAGCCACCTCTGCATGGACGAGAAGAGGGGCTCGATCATAAGGGAGAGGTACCTTCGCGCCGACCGGTTGAACTGCACTGGCTTCGCCGAGGTTCGGAGCACCAGGCTGATCCTCGATTCCGAGGCCAACTTCAGCGGGATGGCGATATACGAGATCGAAAGCCACACCAAAAGAAGAGACGCGGCAATTACGAGCGTCTTTGAGGGGGGCTATTCCCTAAGAACCGGCAGCGAGGTTTATAGATGATAGATGAAAACGCAGGAAGAAAGCAGATCACCAATAGAGCAAAAGGGACGACGGATGAGAGGGCGGAGGGATATGCCCTCTCATCTCAATAGGAGGTCTGGCGATCTGGAGTTTCCCACTCCCCTTCCCGCTGAAAGAACCTATCATCCGCTCCTTTAAATGATTATTTTTCATGTACGGTTCACGTTGGGCTCATCTGAAATCTACGCCGCCTATAACCGCAAGCCTATTATTCTCGAAACCGGCCTCAGATCTTTATGGGTCTGAACGTCCCCCAGTTTATCGATGAAGCCATAGCAGAGATTCGCCGCCAGGTGGAGGGAAGAGCGGTCATCGGCCTCTCAGGGGGCGTGGACAGCTCCGTCTGCGCCTTTCTGGCCCGCGAGGCGATCGGAGACCGACTGCTCCCGGTTTACGTGGACAGCGGGCTCATGCGGCTGGACGAGTCGAAGAAGATAGCCGAAATGTTCTCAGATTTCAACCTCATCACCGTCCATGCAGAGGACCGGTTCCTGGGCGCCCTCGAGGGTGTCACCGATCCCGAGGAGAAGAGGAAGGTCGTGGGAGAGACCTTCATCCGGGTATTCGAGGAGGAGGCTAGAAACGTCGGCGCCGAGTACCTGATCCAGGGCACCATATATCCCGACCTGATCGAGTCCGAGGGAGGGATCAAGTCCCATCACAACGTCGGAGGCCTTCCCCTCAAGATGGAGTTTGTGGGGATCATCGAGCCTCTCCGCGACCTTTACAAGGATGAGGTTAGGGACGTGGCAAGGGGCCTAGGCATGCCCGCCGAGATATGCGAGCGGATGCCCTACCCAGGCCCCGGCCTATCCGTCAGGATCCTCGGCGAGGTGACGCGGGAAAAGCTCGCGGTCGTGCGGGTCGCCAACGCCATCGTCGAGGAGGAGCTGAAGAGCTTTCTGCCCTGGCAGGCCTTCGCTGCGGTCCTGGGCAAGGCGACCGGGGTCAAGGGCGACATCAGGGCCTACGGCTACGTCGTGGCGGTGAGGGCGGTATCCTCGAGGGATGCCATGACCGCCGACGTTCTGGAGCTACCCTGGGATGTTCTGAGGCGGATATCCCACAGGATCGCGGGAGAGATCCCGGAGGTTTCAAGGGTCGTCTACGATCTGACGCCCAAGCCACCCGGGACGATCGAGTTCGAGTGAAAAATCAAGGTCACAGTACGCCCTTGGTGCTGAGGACCTCCGTCCCCTCGACCCTTTTCGCTTCTTTCAGCGCGAGGCCCAGGGCCTTGAAGATGCTCTCGGCCTTGTGGTGGTCGTTTTCGCCCTCGAATTTCACGTTCAGGGTGAGACGGGCCTCCTCCGCCAGGGCCGATAAGATCGTTTTGACATTTTGCGAAGCCAGGTCTCCTATGATCTCGTTCTCAAAATCGCCCTTCATCACGAGATAGGGCCTGCCGGAGAGGTCCAGGGCCGCCTGCGCCAGGGCCTCGTCCATCGGCACCGCGGCCCAGCCGTACCTCTTTATCCCCCGTTTCTCCCCGAGAGCCTGGGCTAGGGCCTTCCCCAGGGCGAGTCCGAGGGCTCTTGACCTCGTGGGCGAGATTCTGCCCTCGGCCTTTGCCGATAGATCGATCTCGCTCATCCTCGCGAGAGCTGTGAGCATGTGGTCGAGAAACCCCGATCCGGAATCGAGATCTGCATCGCCCTTCCCGTCAATGTTCAGCTCGACCCTGGCCCGAGCGCCTCCGACCTCTGATAAACCCTTTCCCTTCCTCATACTATCACCTATACGCATCCTCCAAGAACCCTCGACAAATCCACATGGACCCTCCACAAACCCTCCATGAAGCTATCGAATCAGGACCGTAGGGCCAAAAGAGCCTCTCTGAAGTCGAGCTTTCCCGTGTATATCGCGGTCCCTACGACGGCCCCGGCAGCTCCCGCGTCCCTCAGGACGAGGACGTCCTCGACGGTCGAAACGCCTCCGGCGGCCACCACCGGGATCTCGACCGCCTCGACGAGCCTTTGGGTCGGCTCGGGGTCGATCCCCCTGACCTGCCCCTCGGTGTCGATGTTGGTGAATAGGATCGAGCCCGCCCCCCGCTCCTGGAATAGGTGGCCAAGCTCGATGGCCCCTTTCTCCAGATCCCTCTGCCAGCCCTCGGTGGTGACCTTTCCCTTTCTCACGTCGAGGGCCACCATCACCCTCTCTGAGCCGAACTCGCCGGCAAGCTCCGTCACCATCTCAGGCCGAGCGAGGGCTGCGGTCCCCAGTATCACCCTGTCGACGCCGAGATTGAGGAGCGATTCCGCATCCTCCCGGGTCCTGATCCCGCCGCCCACCTGGACGAAGAGGTCGAGTCTCTCTACGATCTCCTGAAGGATCGGTCCGTTGATCCGAACGCCCTTTATCGCCCCGTCCAGGTCGATTATGTGGAGGACCCGCGACCCCATCTCGACCCAGCGGAGCGCCTGAGCCAGGGGGTCGTCGAGAGAGACCACCTCGGAGCCCGGCACCCCGCCGACGAGCTGTACACATTTTCCGCCGCGAAGGTCGACTGCTGGGAAGAGATCAAAACTCATACTTTGGGCGATGTTTTTCAGCCATATATAACTTTGAGATGCGTCGGCGACGATCTGGGATAATAGATTCGAGAAGAAGAAAAATAAAAAAAATAATTTGTTTTGATCCTCAGTTCACTTTTTGAGTTCCAAGACGGCGATGGCTGTCAGAAGCTGGGGGTAGGTTATGGCCAGCTCGTTGTTGGCCTCGTCCTTCTCAGAGACTCCCCACTCGTAGTATGAGGCGTCCGGATCGAGGTTGTAGTCCACCATGGCGTGGATCTCGTACTGGGTGCCGGGTTCCAGAGGCTCATCGACGGGGCTCGGTCCGAGGAAGAGGAAGCCCTGGTAAGTTTTGACCTCACCGGAAGCAAGACCCTCACAGAGCACGCCGCCCCTGGGGTCTTCCATGACCTTCTCACCGGGAGCGAAATAGCTGAAGCCGTAAGCGTTTCCGTCGGTGGCCTTCCCCCAGGCACCGACGTTGAATCCATCAGCGGTGTCAGCGCCCAGGTTTGATACGGTGATCTCCAGGGGCACCAGCACTTTCCCATCGTATGTGAAGGGGGCTGCCAGCACCTTGGCGGACTCGACCGTCAGGTCGGGCATCTCTCTCAGCTCGGCCGCCATTTCAGGGGAGATCCGAGGTTCCATGGCCATTGATCCAATCTCCGCGACCGCTTCTTTCTGAGCCCAGACTGGTGCCGAGCTGAGAAGTAGGCATATGCCCAAACACGCTGCAAGAGTCTTGTACATTTCTTATCCTCCGAAGTTTGCATCTTTTCAAACGTCCGAATCTCCGGCGAAAAAGCTGCCAATCATCAGACTGCGCCCCCCTCTGATATTTTCATTTAAATCTCTGGTTATTATGTATATGCCATGTGGCATCTACCTGAACTTGAACGGCTAACGTGAAGGAAAACTGAACGACAACTTATCACGAATCGTATCTAGGTCCAGAACCGCTTCGTTCTGGCGTACTCGCGTTCCGCCTTCAGAATGTCCCGATAGAAGTCCTCCTCGTCCCGGCGCAGGTTTCGCATCAGCCTTGCCGCCGTCTCTGGGCCCAGTCCGCGGCTGGCGAGGGTGACGGCCGCGGTTTTGCCGTAGGTCAAAACGAGGTTTGCGTTTCTGTAGACCCTCTTCGTCCTTCGCCGATCCTCTGGGGTCTTCGCCTCCTCGGGTTTCTTGACGATCTTGATCTCTTCCTCCTCCCAGGGCTTGAGGGCCGCCACCATCCTCGAGCCGCAGACCGGGCACTCAGGAACCGCGGGCACGTTCTTGACCATCCGCAAAGACTTCCACTTTTTACAGCTCACACAGAATAGGATCACCCGGTCGTTCATTATCCGATCTTTGAGAAGCTCGATGACGGCTCCGTCGGCCCGCTCCGGACTCGTCACGTCCCTTCCGCCACGTCTCCCCTCAGACCCTATCGGGCTTGGGTGAGACGTCAGTACGGAGATCTCGCCCGTCCCAACCGACTGCAGAACCTCCTTTGCCCGATCCACGTCGAGACGATCGAAGAAGACCTCCCGCATCGCCTCCTTGCCGATGACGCCGTCCACGAAGAGGCCCAGGACCCGTTTCAAGCTCACCATCGTGCGGTCGATGTCGCGCCGGAGCGCCCCGAACTTGCGGGCCACGTGGACCATCCTCCAGGTGAATAGGGATGTGTTCTTGAGGGTCTTCTCCAGGATCGGGCCCACGTAGTCGGGTTCAGTCTCCCTGAGAAGGGATGCCACCTCCTCTGCCATGATCGTCTTCGGCGTCTCAAGGCCGATCCGATAGGGGTCGACGTCGAGGGCGACGCTAGTTCCGAGCCTCGCCGAGAGGAGCGCGGTTATGACCCTGCCCAGGGCCTCGTTGACCTGGTGGCCGAGGCAGGCGTTCACGGTCAGATAGGTCCCGTCACCCTCGATGACGATCGTTTGGTGGTCGGGAATGGGCAGACGAGCCTTCAGCTGAAACCTTATCATCTTCACGAAGACCATCGCCGCCTCTTCGTCTGCAGGGTACCTCTCCGTCAGGAGGGCTACGGCCGCGGCCTCGCCTCTTTTGATCTCGCCTTTGCCATCCTTGGTCCCGTCTCCATCCCCTCCACCCTCCAGGCATCGGGCCACCCTGGCCCTGATCTCGCCCACCTCCTGGGCCACCTCCCAGGGGACGGGGATCTCCTCACCCGACCAGGAGGGTATCTCACCGCCCCTCTGGATCGGTGCCACCCTGATCTCGTCCTCCTCGCCCGCGATCTCCACGATCTCCCACATCTCGCCCCTGGCAACGAAGGTGGCGCCCGGCTCTGCGAAGTTGACGACGAAGGCCTCGTCTAAGGTGCCAACGGGCTTTCTTCCCACTACGTCGAAGATCCTGTACCTCTTCTCGTCCGGGATCATCGAGAGGTTCTGGTAATAGTATTCCCAGGACTTTCGCTTCCGTCGAAGGACCCCTTCCTCGAAAGATACGAGCCAGTGGTCGGCGATCTCGCGGGCGACCTCCTCCAGGTCTGCGAAAGAGAGGTCCCGGAAGGGGCTGGACCTGGAGACGATCTCAAAACACCTTGCGAGCGTGATCTCACCGAAGTCGAGGGCGAGGCCCACAAGCTGGTTTGCGAGGACGTCTTTTGGTCGCTCGTGGGTTCTCGTCTCCTCCAGCTCCCCAAAGTTCGCCCTTCTCGCGATCGCCGCGGCCTCGGCGACGTCGTCGGGCCCGGTGGCGATGATAGTTCCTGCCGACGTCCTCCCCATCCCGTGGCCTGCCCTTCCCACCCTCTGGACGAGGCGCGCAACCTCCCTGGGCGAGCTGTACTGGATGACGTGATCAACGTCGCCGATGTCGATTCCTAGCTCCATCGAGGATGTGCAGATCAGGCCCTGGAGTCGGCCCGCCTTGAAGGCCTCCTCGGCCTCGATCCTCGCCTCTTTGGAGAGGCTCCCGTGGTGGACCCCGACCTTCTCCCCCAAACGTCGGAAGCTCGACCCCAGGACCTCGGCGGCCTGGCGGGTGTTGACGAAGACCAGGCACCTCTCCTTTCTGACCGCCTCTCTGATCCACCGGATCTGGGCTGCGAGGCTTGGGTCGCACTCCAGCTCTTTTGCAAGGAGAAAGTCGCCGCCCTTGGGCTGGGGGGAGATCACCCTGAACGTGGCCTTTCTCTCGACATCGGCCTGGATTATCCTGCACCTCCGTTTTGATCCCGCCAGAAACTCGGCCACCACCTCTGGCGAGCCGACGGTGGCCGAGAGGCCGATCCTCTGGAACTCTCCGGCCACCTCCACCATCCTCTCCAAAACGACGGAGAGCTGGGACCCGCGCTTTGAGGCCGCCAGCTCGTGGACCTCATCGATGACGACGGTCGATAGATCCCGCAGGTTCGCACGGAGCCTTTTGCCCGTCAGCATAACCTGGAGCGTCTCCGGGGTCGTGATGAGAAGGTCGGGGGGCCGCAGGGACTGGCTGCGCCGCTCGGCCTGGGTGGTGTCGCCGTGCCGAACGGCGACGGAGATCCCGAGCTCCCCGCCCCACATCTGGAGCCGGGATAGCATGTCCCTGTTGAGGGCCCGAAGGGGCGTAACGTAGACGGCGCGAATTCCGGGATTCTGGCCTTCAGTTTCCCCAGCACCACCTCCGCCCCTTCCGTCTCCTCCCTGGCCGCCGCCGCTTCCTCTCTTGTCTTTTCCCGTCGCCCTCTTGCCGGACCGGGACTTGTCCCGTAGGATCTTGTGGAATAGAGGCAGGGCTGCGGCCTCGGTCTTGCCGGTCCCGGTGGGGGCGATGAGGAGGACGTGGTCGCCTGCCAGGATCCGGGGGATCGCCTTTTCCTGGGGCGGCGTGGGCTCGGCCATCCCCTGGCGGGCGAGAAGTCCCCTGATCTCGGGCCGCAGCCTCGAAAAGGCGGTCACAAATCATAAGTTCTCAGAGGGCTAATAATAACCTCGCTTGGAGGAATTTTTGTGCAGGTGGCGGTGGTAGGAGCTGGAGATTACGAGGAGAATAGGTGCAACCTGGCGAGAGAGCTGGGCCGAAAGATCGCCGAGAGGGGACACGTCCTGATCACCGGAGGGCTCGGAGGGGTCATGGAGGCCGCTTCCCAGGGCGCCAAGGAGGCGGGTGGGATAACCGTCGGCGTTCTTCCTGGGGAAAAGGAAGCTTCAAACCCTTACGTCATGGTTGGGATCGGAACCGGGATGGGCCACGGAAGGAACGCGATCGTCGTGCGGAGTGCGGACGTGGTGATCGCCCTTCCCGGCCTTTACGGCACCTTATCCGAGATCGCCCTCGCTCTGAAGATGGACAAGATGGTGATCGATCTTGGCGACTGGAACGTCGATGGGATGCTCAAGGCCGAGAGCCCCGAGGAGGCGATGCTTATCGCGGAGGGAACGGCGGAGGCGAGGAAGGATTGATATCTCAGGATTGAACTCTCGTCCCAGGATTCGAACTTGCCACGGCATGAAATCTCAGAGGGAATCTTCATGACTGAAAAACCAAAAGGCAAATCTCAAAGAAAACCCCGAATCGGATCTGTATATCAGCTCAAGGTCAGTCTCAAGGAGATCAGCCCTGCCATCTGGCGCAGGTTTCAGGTGACAGACGACATAACCCTTCTCAAGCTGCATCGCATCCTTCAGGTGCTGATGGGCTGGGAGGACTATCATCTCCACGTCTTCGAGATAGGCGGCGTCGATTACAGCATGCCCTATCCTGATGAAGTCGATCTTGACGAGATGGATAAGATATCTGAGAAAAGAGTTAAGCTGAGCCAGCTGCACCTGGCTGAAAAGTCTCGATTTCTCTATGAGTACGACTTAGGGGACAGCTGGATTCACGAGATCCTGGTGGAGAAGATACTGCCCCAGGACCCTGAAGTCAAATATCCAATCTGTATCGCGGGAGAAAGATTGGCTCCACCCGAGGACTGCGGCGGCGTCTGGGGCTATGAAGAGTTTGTGGAGGCGATTTGCGATCCCGATCATCCGGAGCATGAGGAGTACCTCGATTGGGTGGGCGGGAATTTCGATCCCGAGAAGTTCGATCTGGAGGCGATCAATCGGGAGCTCGGGCGGACGAAATGAGGTGGGATGGGGGCTAGTTGTTGAGCTGACCAACAATTGAGTTTCGCCTCTTTCTCGTCAGAGATGGCGCGTTTTTCTCGTCAGCCTTTTAACACATCCAGACAAAGCCCAAGCCATGTCCAAGCATAGCTGGATTTTGGCCCTGCTTCTCGTCTTCGTCGCGGCCTTCGCCTGCGGCTGCGTCAGCGAGGACGAGGCTCAAGAGGGTGCAGAGACCGAGGTATCGCATGACGAGAGCGCCGTGAGCGCCGAGGAAGATGGAGCCTCCGCCCCGATGGAAGAGATCGATGATATGGAGGCCGAGGCCGAGGAGATGGGCGACCACGCCGAGGGTGAAGGCAAAGATATGGCCGAGGCCGCCGTGGGCGAAGTCGAGTCCGAGGGCGAGCACTGAGCCAAAACTGGACCTAACGCCTCTATTTTTTTGCGCCGAGGGCGCTAATCGTCTCCCGTAAGGATTCTTTCATCCTCGATCGATCGGTCGCGCGCCACCGGGCACGTCATCCCATTTCTGGGCAGCGACTCCAGGCGGCTTGCCTCCATCTCAAGATCCCTTATCCTACCCTCCTGGGCGAGAAATGCCTCCTCCAGATCCCCGAGGATCTCCACCTGGTGCTCCAGGTCCTTCAGCCTCGATTCGAGGCTCACACGAAAGGCGAGGTAGCAGAAGATCAGGGTCACTAAGGCGCCAGTCATCGTGCCGATCATGGTTATCATCAGGGACCCTTTGTTGATCTCCAAAGCCGCCAATTTCATCTCACCGATCCATTTTTCCCCATATCGAAGGAAGACCCATCAGGGCCCATCTTCTGCAGGAAGCCGATCAACGGCCCATAAGGTTTGTCGTTTTATATCGGAGTTGTTCGCGCGGGGCGGAAGTAATGCCGGCTGGAAAAGGAATGTTGGGATGACGAAAGATCAAAATCAGAAAAAGGATACCTGTAAAAATAAGAATAATTTTTATTAATATGTTATAGTGTATAACTCGTGCTCTTGATTCTGCTATTCGACCAACGGGGAAAAAATGGAGGCTTCCGGGAGAGGGAAATGAAGGGGGATTTGTTGGGGACCTCTCCCTGCCTCAGATGTTGATCATCGTGACGACGTGGGGCCGCATCTCAGGGTGGCGACTTCACAACCTACGTTTTCTCCCCCGCTCTACAAAAGGTCGAGGCTCGCGGGGCGAAAGTATTCGCGGGATTCCCAAAAGTTATAAGGGGCCTCGCGGTATGGGCGAAGTGGCATGACGATCCAAAGACCGAGAGGGACTAGAGACTTCCTGCCCGAAGACTCCTTCAAAAGGAGCGCCGTCAGGAAGCGGATGCAGGACCTGCTGGAACGGTGGGGCTACCAGGAGATATCGACCCCCACCTTCGAGCATCTGGAGCTATTCACCATAAAGTCGGGCCAGTCGATCACCGAGGAGATCTACGCCTTCAAGGACAAGGGCGGCCGGGACCTGGCGCTGCGGCCTGAGCTGACGGCCCCGGTGATGAGGATGTACGTCAGCGAGCTTCAGACGGCAGCAAAACCCCTCCGGCTCCACTACTTTGGAAACTGTTTTAGGTACGAGCGGCCCCAGCGCGGCCGGTTCCGGGAGTTCTGGCAGCTGGGCGCAGAATTGATCGGAAGCGACCGGCCCGACGCCGAGGCGGAGGTGATCGCCCTCGCCCAAAAGCTGGTCGAGAGCGCTGGCGTCTCTGGCGACCTCCATCTGGGTTACCTCGGCCTGATTAGGGCCATGATGAGGATGATCCCGGCCTCCGAGAGGCCAGCGGTCATGAAGTTCATCGACAAGAAGGAGCGGGACCTCCTCGCCGAAAAGCTCCAGGAGATCGGGGCAGATCACCTGGGCATAATCGAGCTGATCGACCTCAAGGGGAGACGGGCCCTCGACCGAGCGGCTGAGATGGCCGAAGACCTCGCCAGAATGTCGGACGAGCCTGCTTCTGAAGAGACGAAGGCGGAGTCTCTGGAGGCCGCACCCTCCGGGGACTCGGGCGACAGGGCCGCA
>JBFESM010000034.1:0-12261 GCA_041548445.1 Methanothrix sp.
TGATCATCTTGGTTTCGAAATAGCTGGAACCGGGGCGTGGGTATCCCCTCTTTTTCAAGGACGAGCTTGGAGAGGTGCTTGTCCCTTGCGACCTCCAGGGCTCCTGGCGGGGAGCCTGTGTACGGAACGCCCAGAAGCTCGATGAACCCGGCGACGTTCGGCTCGGCCCGAAGGTCGTCGCCGAAACCCTCGGCCAGGTTGAAAACGAGGTCGAAGTTTTTGAGGCTGAAGAGAGCCTCCAGGCTGCAGCCGAGGGGGACTGCCTCGATGCCTTTCGCCTCGAGGCTCAACTTCGCGCCCTCGACCGTCTCCAGGACTTCAAGCTCGGCCTCCATCTCGATCTTGCTCCTGGAGGAGCCCTCGCCCGGGATGTTGTAGAGGATCGCAACTTTCATTTCAAAATTCCCTCGCGTGCGAGAGCTGCATTGAATACTTTGTCTATAAGCTCTTCGTACGTGTAACCGGCAGCATATGCGGCCTTGGGGAACCGGGAGTTCTCGGCGGGGTCGGGGATGAGGCCTGGCAGGGCGTTGACGTCGAAGACGCTCGGCTCGCCATCTTTGTCGAGGCGAACGTCGAGCCTGCATAGATCCCTCACCTCCAGGGCCTCGAAGGTCCTCGTCGCCGTATCCTCGATCCTGGATCGAAGATCTTCGTCGAGATCGGCCGGGCAGGTCGTGGTGTCAAACCCGGCGTCGAGGGAGTCGTAGATCCACTTCACCTCGTAGCAGTCGAACCTGGGAGCACCTTCGGGGAGCCCCTCAAAGCTCACCTCGACGATGGGAAGAACCTCGGGCGGAGCGTTTCCAACGAGCCCTACTGTGAACTCTCTACCCGTCAGGTACTCCTCGACCAGAACCGGCTGGCGGTACGTTGCCACCATCTCGGTGACGACCTCTTTCAGCTCCTCTTTCGAGTTCACCAGGGACTTTGCGGTGATGCCTCTGCTGGACCCCTCGCCGTTCGGCTTCAAGAATAGGGGGAATTCGAGGTCGGACTCCAGGTCCTCGGCCCGGCTCAGAAGCTGAAACCTTGGGGTTCTGATGCCGTTGGCTACCAGGATCTCTTTTGTCCTCCGCTTGTCGAGAGTGATGGCGAGGGTTGTGACCCCGGAGCCGGAGTAGGGGACGCCCAGCATCTCCAGCATCGCCGGGATCTGGGCCTCTCTCGCCTCTCCCCGGATCCCCTCAGCGATGTTGAAGGCGAAGTCGAAATTTCCACGGCGCAGCTTCTCATAGGCGTTCTCGTCGGCCTCGACGACCACTACCTCGTCGCAATGGTTCAGAAGGGCATCTCTTATCGCCTGAACCGTCGATGGCGCGTCGAACTCGGCGAAGGTGTCGTCCCCCGACTCTCTTGAGTAGTCGGGGGGCAGAGTGTTGCACGTCAGGGCGACCTTCATCTCAGATCCTCGGGTTGGGGTACTCGTAGACCTCGCCCTTGTAGTTGGATATGACCGCCTTCTCCTCCTCTGAGGCGAGGAGGTAGTCTGGGGGCAGAATGGGGATCTTGCCTCCGCCCGGCGAGTCTATGATCAGGTGGGGCACGCACAGCCCCGATGTGTGGCCCTGGAGGTGGTGAATCACGTCGAAGCCCGCCTGGAGGGGGGTTCTGAAGTGCTCGACGCCCTTCACCAGGTCGCAGAGATAGACGTAGTAGGGCCTGACCCTGTTTTTGACGAGCTTTTGCATCAGCTCCTTCATCACCTCTGGGTCGTCGTTGACGCCCCGGAGGAGGACCGCCTGGCTGCCCAGGGGAATCCCGGCGTCCGCCAGGAGCTTGAGGGCCCGCTCGCTCTCGGGGTTGATCTCCCTCGGGTGCTCGAAGTGGAGGTTCATGTAGAGCGGATGGTACTTCTTGAGGACTTTGACAAGCCTCGGGGTGACCCTCTCAGGCATCACCGAGGGTACCCTCGTCCCTATCCTGATGATCTCGACGTGAGGGACGCTCCTCAGCTCCCGCAGGATTATGTCCAGCTCCCGGTTGCTCCGAAGGAGCGGATCGCCGCCGCTGAGGAGGACGTCTCTTATCTCAGGGTGGCTTCGGATGTAATCGATCCCCTTGAAGATCTGCTGCATGGGGGTCTGCTCGACCCTGCCGACGGACCTCTTCCTGGTGCAGAACCTGCAGTACATGGCGCACTTGGAGCTGACCATCAGAAGAACCCGATCGGGGTACCGGTGGATGAGCCCCGGGACCTTCGTGTCCCTTCCCTCGGAGAGGGGATCGGCCACGTTCCGAAAGTCGGTGAGCTCCTCTGCGGCGGGGACGGCCTGTTTCCAGATGGGGTCGTCCTTCTCCTGGATGAGGCTGAGGAAGTGGCTGCTGATCTTCATGGGGTAGGCCCGCTTGACCCGCTCGATCTCCTCCATGTCCCCGCCGAGGCGAGCCAGAACCTCGTGGACGGTTTCGGCCCGTTGTGGCGGTTTATCTTCGGAAGATTCGCCTATAAAATCGGTTTTAACGCTGGAAGCGCAGGCTGAATCAAACATTGGCCTCACCCCTCATAAAGAGAGGTGTGATCTTCATGGTGGCGTATTCCATCTTCTCAAATACCCCTAATGCATCCTTTCTGCGGCTTATGCTGCGCACTTCTGGCTTTGATGGTTTTAATCCAGATAAAATCCTTGAAATATAACCATCAAGGTGGTTTGCGAAGTTATTCGCGGTCATGTGTTTACCAAACCGCCATTATCTATACCAGGTAAATAAACCTGTTGATCCGAGAGTTTAATCCTCTGAAAATGCCGTATTATCATCGGTTATCTTATCAAAATCCGAATTATTCTGTTTATTGGGCTAATGAGAAAATTGTCCCAAAAATCCGGTTTCCCATGCCGATAATCCGACAAAAGAGCATTTGATGGGCGGATGTTCTAATCCAACGGGATAAAATCTCGGATCGTCCCTTAAATCGGACTATCTGCCACTCGTCCAGGGAGGTCTTTTTCGTCTGGAGATGCAAAGAAGATTCGCGAAGTGACTGCTCTGAGCAAGAAGCCGACGAGTTCAATTTCGCCTGCAACCTCGCCCCACCTATCTCCGTCTCCGTTTCCCTCTCCCCCTCACCTCAGCCGGAGGTGGCTGCGGCCCCGGTTGAAGTCGAGGTCGTAGGCATTCGCCCCGCGAAGATCTTCCAGATGGCGGCCTGTCGTCCAGCCCGTTCGTGCAGAATGCGTCGTCGAGGTCGGCGAGTTTGAGGACGAGAAAAGACCTGCAGGATGGCAGCCCCCGGACTGGGGTTTTGTCTGCGTCTGCAACGAGAACTGCGAGCTGACGCCCTGAAGGCCGAAGGGGCGCCAGCATAAGTTTCGAACTTGTTTCAGAGCTTATCCTGGTGACGACTCTCCCTTTGAATCGAGCTTCGGCTCTATCTCGTCAGCAGGACAGGCGGTAAATTTGGTGTAGTCATCCTCGCAGCTCTCGTTCACCGTCGTCTCGTTGGATACCTCTTCCTCGGCGCCCGCCGCGGGCTCTGAGCCAGCAGGCTCAGACTCGGCCGGTTTTTCGGTACATCCAGCGAAGGCGACCAGCGCCACCGCCAGCATCACCAAACAAAGGAGATTGATCGATCTCTTGATGATAATTCCTCCACCATTTTCTTA
The DNA here is from genome assembly GCA_041548445.1 of Methanothrix sp. Lineage (GTDB taxonomy): Archaea > Halobacteriota > Methanosarcinia > Methanotrichales > Methanotrichaceae > Methanocrinis. The sequence continues at coordinate 3,606 of JBFESM010000034.1, forward strand.
GAACTTATCAAGCGAAGAACGTTTTGGTGCTCGCCATTCCGAAAACCGCTCCGGTCTCGAAACGGCTTTATCGAAAGGGCTACCACCCCTGACCGCACGATCACAAATCAAGCCGTATCCGCCTCGCGGATAAACCAAGTTCAAGGATGGTTTTCATCTTGAGAGAATATCTGCTGGGAAACGTCGCCATCGCCAAGGGCATCCTGGAGGCGGGGGCGGGAGCGGTCTCGGGCTATCCCGGAACCCCCTCCTCCGAGATCGTGGACTTTCTCGCTCCCCTCGCAAAAGAGCACGGAATCCACGTCGAATGGTCTGTGAACGAGAAGGTGGCCATGGAGGTGGCGATCGGAGCCTCCTGGACTGGAACCCGGTCCGTCGTCACCATGAAGCACGTGGGTCTGAACGTCGCCGCAGACCCCTTCATGACTCTGGCCTATTTGGGCGTCGGGGGCGGGATGGTGGTGATCTCGGCCGACGACCCCTACTGCCACTCGTCCCAGAACGAGCAGGACTCGCGGAGGTACGCCTCGTTCGCCCGGGTCCCCTGCCTCGATCCCGCCGATCCCCAGGAGGCGAGGGACATGACCCTGCGGGCTTTCGCCCTCTCCGAAAAGTTCGGGGTTCCAGTGATGGTCAGGCCGACGACCAGGGTATCCCACGCCAGGGCCGACGTCGAGGTCGGGTCCCCGGCAAAGAGACGGGATGACCCCAAATTCGAGAAGAACCCACCGAGGAGGGTGGCTCTTCCGGTCCACGCAAGACCCCTCCACGTCGAGCTTCTGGACAAGCAGGCCGGGATCGAGGCAGCCCTGGCAGAGGGGCCATGGAACAGGGCCGAGATGAGGGGCAATATCGGCGTCATCGCCTCGGGGCTCTCTGGCCTCTATGCCGAGGAGGCGATCGCTAGAATGGAGATTGAGGTATCGCTTTTGAGGATAGGAACCTATCCGATGCCAAGAGAGATGATCGGCGAATTCCTGGAACAGGTCGAGAGGGTCCTGGTGATCGAGGAGTTGGACCCGGTCGTCGAGGAGTTCGTCGAGATGGTGGCAAAAGAGCGAAACCCGGAAATCGAGATCCTGGGCAAGAGGTCGGGCACCGTCCCGAGCGTCGGCGAGCTGGATCCTCTCACCGTGCGAAACGCCATCGCCGGGATGATCGATCTACCCGAAAAGGCGGCCCCGAAAATGAGCACCGAAGTTCTCTCGATCCTGCCGCCCAGGCCCCCTGCCCTCTGTCCCGGCTGCAGCCACAGGGCCACCTACTACGCCATGAGAAAGGCCTTCGGCAAGGACGCAGTCTTTCCGAACGACATCGGCTGCTACACCATGGGCGTCGGGATGGGGACCGTCGACACGTGCCTGTGCATGGGGGCAAGCATCACCGTCGGCGCTGGAATCAGGTTCGGCGGCGAGGAGAAGCCCATATGCGCCGTTTTGGGCGACTCGACATTCCTCCACTCGGGGCTCACGGGCCTGCTCAACGCCGCCTACAACGGGGCCAGGATGACGGTTGCGATCCTCGACAACTCCATCACCGCCATGACCGGCCACCAGCCCCATCCCGGGACAGGGTGCACAGCCTGCGGCGAGACCTCGCCTGCCCTCTCCCTTGAGGAGATCTGCCGATCTTTGGGCGCGGGCTTCGTCGAGACCGCCGACCCCTACGACCTCGAATCGATGGTCGAGACCTTCGAGAGGGCGAGAGACCATCAGGGCCTTTCGGTGGTGGTGGCAAAGAGGCCTTGCGTCATCAGCGCCATCAGGTCCGGAGTCAGACGACCCGGGTTCAAGGTCGACGAGGAGAAGTGCGGCGGGTGCAAGAGGTGCGTCAAATTTGGCTGTCCCGCCATCGAGTTCAACGGCGAGGTCGCGAGGATCAACGCCCTCTGCTCTGGGTGCGGGGTCTGTGCCCAGATATGCCCGGAGAAGGCGATCGAGGTGGAAAAATGAGAACTTCAGAGTGCGACGTCGTCGTCGTCGGAGTCGGCGGCCAGGGCGTCATCCTGATTTCGGAGATCATCGGCAGGGCCGCCATGATGGCTCGCCTATCGGTCCGGGGGGTCGAGACCCACGGCATGGCCCAGCGCGGAGGCAGCGTGATAAACCACATCAGGGTCGGATGCGACTATAGCGCCATGATATCTCCGGGAAGCGCGGACGTCCTCCTCGCCATGGAGCCTGCAGAGGCTCTCAGGTACGCCCACTACCTATCTCCGGAGGGCGTCGCCCTCGTCAACACGAGGCAGGTCCTCCCCGTCACAGTGACCACGGGCCAGGCCACATACCCCCCTCTGGAGGAGATCCTCGCACCCCTCAGAGAGGTCTCTTCAGAGGTCTGGCCGATGGACGCCACAGGCCTAGCGACCGAGGCGGGTAGCCCCCAGGCGACGAACGTCGTGATGCTCGGAGCCCTCTCAAAGCACCTTCCAATCGAGGAGGCGATCCTCCTGGAGGCGCTGTCCGAGACGGTTCCCGCGAAGTTCCTGGAGATCAACAGGAAGGCATTCGAACTTGGAAAAATTGAAGTAGAATAGGTTGCATTTCTTAGCCTATGGCCGAAGAGAAGAAGGAGACTGGGAAGAAAGAGAAGCCGAAGGCCGTCCCCCTGGGCGAGACCGAGGCGATCGACGCCCTGGCCGGTCCCCAGGTTCCCGAGAACCTGCCCGATGCCACCTGGTCGGTCGAGAAGCTCGTCGAGGTCGTCACCAAGGAGAGCAACATGCTCGTCAGGGCGAACGCAGTCAACGCCCTCGCCAGGAAGGGCGGGCCGGAAGTGGTGGAGCCCCTCGTCTCCGCCCTCAAGGACCCCGAAGACGTCGTCAAGGCCAACGCCATGGTGGGGCTTGCCGCCCTGGGAAGAGACCTAGTCCAAAACAGGATGGCAGAGCTTCTCGCCGACAAGGAGGCGAACGAGGAGATAAGGGGGGGAGCAGCCTGGATACTGGGCGAGATGATGGACGAAAAGTCCATGGAGATCCTGAAAAGGGCGGCCGAGGAGGAGGAGAGCGCCTTCGTGCGGGTTCATGCCAAGGCCTCGATCCTAGCTCACGAGCAGCCGAAAGCGCCTGAGAAGAAGGAGCCGGAGCAAAAGTAAAAGGGGCGGGGCTTTCGGGCCCGCCTCAAGGTCCCCCCAACTCACCAGCTTCTCAATCCAGAATCGGGCTGAAGAATTCCGTTCATTTTTCGAAGAACCCATGAGAATATCGGTCATCCTCGGACATCCGAGAGGAGGAAGCTTCAATCACGCCATAGCAGAGGCGGCGGTCGAGGTGCTGTTGAGAAACGGGCACGACGTTTTCTTCCACGACCTTTACCAGGAGAAGTTCGATCCGATCCTCCCCGATTCCGAGATCCCGAAGGATGCGCCCGTCGATCCCACGGTCCAGATGCACTGCAACGAGATCGCGGCCGCGGAGGGAATCGTGATAGTCCATCCCAACTGGTGGGGGCAGCCTCCGGCTATCCTGAAGGGTTGGGTCGACCGGGTGATCAGGCCCGGCATCTCCTACGAGTTTCTCGAGGGGGACGGCGGCGAGGGCGTCCCGAGAGGGCTCCTGAAGGCCGAGTGCGCCCTCATCTTCAACACCTCCAACACGCCGGAAGAGCGAGAACGAGAGGCTTTCGGCGATCCCCTTGAAACGCTCTGGAAGAATTGCGTCTTCGATCTATGCGGCGTCTCCGACGTTTATAGAAGGACTTTTTCGGTGGTGGTGACCAGCACGCTGGAGGAGAGGCGATCGTGGCTGGCGGACGTTCGGAAGATCGTCGGCAGGCTTTTTCCGCCGTAGGGCGGCGAGGGCGAGGTGGGCGGCCTCTGTCTTCGGCACCCGTATTCTTCTTCTATAATGAATGACTCAGCTTTTTCATCCCAGGGACCTTCCAGCTCCAGATCCTCTCCACCGCTGAGTTTCCCTCCATTTCAGTCTGGTGGAGAGATGGCAAATTCAGACGAAACCGTCGAAGACCTCCAAAAGGATTTTCAGCTTGTTGGGCAAATAGATCCTCATGACTCTCCACGTCAACAAGAGGGGGGTTCGCGTCCTGGGGATAGCCGAGAGTTTTCTGAAGACGAAGCCTTCGTCCAGGCTGGCGGGCGTGGTCATGCGAAAGGATCTGAGGGTCGACGGGTTCGGTTTCGCCAAAATATCCGTCGGTGGGGACGACGCCACCGAGGGGGTTTTGAAGATATTCGAGGGCCTTGAGAGAAGCGACATAAACGCCCTCGTCCTGAACGGATCGGTCATCAGCTGGTTCAACATCGTCGATCTCGATGAGGTCTGCAAGGAGACGGGCCTTCCGGTGATAAGCCTCACCTACGAGGAGTCGGAGGGGCTTGAGGGTTACATCAGAGAGTACTTTCCCCATCCCCAAGAGAAGATCAACATGTACAGAAAGCTCGGGACCCGCGAGCCTGTCAGGCTCAAGACCGGATTCAAGGTCTACGCAAGGACCTTCGGTGCGACGGCGGAGGAGACGAAGGGCCTCTTAAACTCCTTCACCCTGGAGGGGAAAGTACCCGAGCCCCTCCGAGTGGCCAGGCTTCTTGCAAGGAGCATCCAGAGGGAAGAGGTTGACAGTGAATCGGATTGATTGAAAGGCTGAAATTCGTGAAATTTATGGACGCGAGTCTGGAGAGTAAGCCCCCTTCTGTTCGTGCTCGCTAGCATTGGCAGCATTCAGCTTAGCGCCATACCCGGGCGTTGGCTGGACTCCATCGATCGCCCTTATTTTGGCTTGCACCCGCAGGGATTCGCCGTTTCATCTGCCTTCCGCGCGACCTCAGCCTTTCGGCATCATGGCATTGACGCGGTGCAGTCTCGTTTCTGTGCCAGAGCCAGAGCTCTCGCCCTACACCCGAAAAAGGTGTCTGCGTGTCCAGAGGTGGGGGGACTTTCCACACCGGCGAAGGGTTCGCCAGCGGCAGCCGCCCTTCCACTCTCGCGCCCGGGCCGCATAAGGGAGGAAGATATAAAAGCCTTTGTGGAAGGGATCGGGCAATTTTCCTTTTGACGACGGGGGAGACGCCATCTCGAGTCAGATGGCGGGAAAGCGAGGATTCCAGGCCGATGTGAGAATCCCGCTGAGGCCTCTTGAGATCGGCTTATCGCCCGGTGTCTGCTTCGTCTCGAATGGACGCTATTTAAGTCTGGACTGGCGGCACGACAAATCGGATGCATAGACCCGAAAGGACGCAGAATACGCCGAGGTACAGGAACACCACGAAATAGTCTCCTCCCGTCACGTCCAGCAGGCGGCCGCCTAGAGACGGGCCCAGGGCTCCGGCGACGAAGCCGTAAGCGGTGAAGACAAGGCCAAATATGGCGCCGAAGTGTTCGAGGCCGAAGCAGTCGGTGACCAGGGGAGCCGAGACTGAAAAGAGTGTTCCAAAGGCGAATCCCACGACGGCCGCCAGGATGGCGCAGGCTGTGAGGCTGCTGGCACTGGGCAAGACGAAATAGGCGAAGCCCGCCGCAAAGAAGGCGGTGCTCATGGTCAGGTTTCTGCCGATGACGTCGGAGAGGTATCCAGCCACCAGACGTCCCGTGCCGTTGGTGATGTTGAACGCCATCAGGATTAAGACGGCAGATTCCAGAGGGAACCCTTTCGAGAGGCCGTAGATTGTCGAAAGGGTGACCATGGCGATGCCTGCCGCACCCATCATCGCCCAGGTGACCCAAAGAGACCAGAAGCTCCGAGTTCTGACGCTCTCCTGGACCGTCAGAGATGCTCCCGGCCCGACGGTGCCTTTAGGCATCGTTTCCGACGATCGCCCTGCCTGAAAAGTCGCCATCTCCGGTCCCTTGGCGAGACTGGCGGCCGCAAGACCTGTGGCGAGCGACAGGATGGATATGGTGGTGATCATGGGGACGTATCCGATTGAGGTCAGCATGTACACGAAGAGGGGCGTCATGATGGCGGCCGAAAGGCCGAAGACAAGATTGACGATTCCGGATACAAGGCCCCTTTTCAGAGGGTACCACCGTTGAACCGTGGTCAGGGCCGGGATGAGGACAAAGCAGGAGGATACGCCCGTGAGAAAGGCCCAGACGTAGAGCATGAACAAGCTCGAGGCGTGAGCGGCGATATTGACGCTGAGGCCGCAGATGATGACGCCCGATGCGATCATCGCCCTTGTGCCGTAGCGCTCCTGCCAGCGGCCCACCAGGAACATGAATATGCCCACGGCGGCCAAAACGAAGAAGAGGATGTTTCCGATGGCACCGCGCCCGACGTGAAACATCTCTTGCCAAAGTGGTGCCATCACTCCCGGAAAACCGAAGATCAGCGCTCCGGGCCAGAAGATGGCCGCAGAGCTGCCAACTACGGCCAGAGTCCCCTTCTCGTTTCCAGACATCGAATCTCCCATTGTTTGGACCTACCTTTGCGTCATCACCCTTTAAGATATGTGGCACCTGGTCTGGTATTCATGATCCCGTTCTTGGAAGTGCCTAACTTGCGGCAAGCTCGTGCCGAAAAAGGGTCGAGAAGGCCGAAACGGTCGGGAGGTCTTCGCCTCGGTCCGGCCCGAGGATATCCTCATCTCCAAGGCACCCCTCAGATCCAGCGCTCGAAACTCTTTTCAGGGCAGGGTCGAGAAGATCGCCAACGGCGGGGTAATGGTGAAGGTCTGGGTTGACGCTGGAATCCCCTTCATGGTGATGCTGACCCGGCGCGGATGCCAGGAGATGGACCTCTCGGAGGGCGACCACGTCTATCTGACCTTCAAGGCGACGGCGGTCCACGTATTCTGAAGGGGCGGGGCCAGGCCCGTTGGCGAAGGAGGCCGCCGGGGGGCATGGCCGAGGGCAGAGCGGGTCGGATTGCGGTTCTGTTGACCTCATTTTTCTGCTTGATAATATATTCTTTTTAAAATATTCAACCTCTGGCGGAATATCGGAGCGGCCACCAGCCGAAGATAAACCGTAAGTACTATCTCGCCGTTGACGATGCGCGGAGGAAGGGAGAAGTTGACAGCGCCAAAAGAGATCAGAGAGCTGGTGGAGCGGTTTGAGAATAACCTCGAAGAATACAGGTCCGGCCGCTATAACGAGACGGAGCTGCGGCGCGACTTCGTCGATCCCTTCTTCAAGGCCCTTGGCTGGGACGTGGGAAACAAGGGCGGCCGTTCCGAGCTTTATCGGGAGGTCGTCCACGAGGACTCGGTGAAGGTCAGAGGGTCGACCAAAGCTCCCGATTACGGCTTTTACGTCGGCGGGGCTCGAAAGTTCTTCGTCGAGGCGAAGAAGCCCTCCGTCAACCTCGAAAACGACATCAAAGCGGCGTTTCAGCTCCGAAGTTACGCCTGGTCTGCGGGACTATCGATCAGCCTCCTCACCGATTTCGAGGAGTTTTCGATCTATGACTGCCGGATCGAGCCCGCAAACTCCGACTCGCCGAAGGTCGCCCTCTTACGGCACTTCACCTACGACAAGTACATCGATCACTGGGACCAGATAGCTGCCCTCTTCTCCCGCGAGGCGGTCCTGGGAGGATCTCTTGAAAGGTTCATCGAGTCGAGGAAGAGGAAGAAGGGTACGATCACCGTCGACGAGGCCTTCCTTCGAGAGATCGACCACTGGCGCGAGATCCTGGCCAAAAACGTCCACAAGAACAACCTCAATCTCACCGTGAGAGAGCTGAACTCCTCGGTCCAGAATTCCATCGACAGGATAGTATTCCTTCGGATCTGCGAGGACCGGGGGATCGAGAGGGACGAGCGGCTCAAGGACCTTTTGAAAGGCGAGCGGGCGATTTATACGATGCTCGTCGAGCAGTTCCGCCAGGCCGACGAGAAGTACAACTCCGGCCTTTTTCACTTCAAAAAGGACAATTCCCGTCACGGTGAACCCGACGAACTCGCCCTCGGCCTCAAGATCGACGACGAGGTCCTTTGGGAGATCATCGAGAACCTCTATCCGCCAAAGAGCCCTTACCGGTTCTCGGTGATCCCGGCCGAGATCCTCGGCCACGTCTACGAGCAGTTCCTGGGAAAGGTGATCAGCCTCAAAGAGGGTGGCGATGATGTCGAGGTCGAGTACAAGCCCGAGGTCAGGAAGGCGGGAGGCGTCTACTACACGCCTTCGTACATCGTGAACTACATCGTCGAGAATACCGTCGGAAAGCTCCTGGAAGGCGCGACCCCCACCACCGCCTCAGACCTGCGGATCCTCGACCCCGCCTGCGGCTCGGGCTCGTTTCTCATCGGCGCGTACCAGAAGCTCCTCGATTGGCACCTGGAGTGGTACGCCGACCACCTCGTCCCCCTCATCGAGGCGGGAAAGCCCGAGACCTCAAAGGAGGTGCGCGCCCTCCTGCCGGAGAGCTATTCCGCCGCCGCAAACGGCGGAGCCGGAGGCGCCGGAAATAACAGGAAGCGGGGGAGGGGCAGGCCGAAGAAAAGCAACTCCGCACACTCGGCCAGCACAGCCGGCCAGTTTCCGATCTTCCAGGCGGGAGGAGGCGAGTGGAGGCTGACGACCGCCGAGAGAAAGCGAATCCTCCTCAACAACATCCACGGCGTGGACATCGACCTGGCGGCGGTGGAGGTGACGAAGCTCTCCCTCCAGCTCAAGGTCCTGGAGGGCGAGAACCAGGAGACTCTTTCAAAGCAGCTCACCCTCTTTCACGAGCGGGCTCTTCCAGATCTGGGCGAA
>JBFESM010000035.1:0-12014 GCA_041548445.1 Methanothrix sp.
AAAAGGCGGACGATTACATCCTCGGCTACGCGAACTTCAACGACGTCACCGCCCGCGACCTCCAGAGAAAAGACGGCCAGTGGACCCGGGCCAAGAGCTTCGACACCTTCGCGCCCTTGGGCCCTTACGTCGTCGATGCCGACCCATCGAGCCTTGACATCCAGACGAGGGTGAATGGCAGATTGAGGCAGAGCTCCAACACCTCGGACCTGATATTCTCAGTTCCGGAGCTGATCGAGTTTGTGAGCGAGATCATGACCCTACTTCCGGGGGACGTCATAGCCACGGGAACGCCCCCCGGCGTCGGTTCGCTTGAAGCGGGAGACGTGGTGGAGGTCGAGATCGAGGGGCTCGGGACTCTCAGAAACGGCGTGGTCAGGGGGAGCTGACCCACACCTCTTTTTTCCTGGTGAGAATCAGATCGCCCTCTTTGTTCCGGGGGATCAAAGCCCCCGGCGCCGTTTGCGAGGATTTTAGCTTCTCCTGCTTCGTGCAGACGAAAATTCAGCCTTTCCGTCGTCGTATGACGACAATCAAAACTGCAGCGATCAGTAGGACGGCCGCAGCCATGACCGCGGGAGATATCCCGGACCCGCTCTCCTCCGCCAGCGTCTCGACCGCCTGAGGCCGAGGCGGAATTTCAGCCTCGATTATGCTCTCCTCGAGGTCGAGGACGTCTCCGTTGTTGCCGAGGAGCTGGATGGTGAGCTGATAAATCCCGGGGTCCAGCGTCTCGTTCCAGGAGATCTCGACAGTCTCGTCGTCGCCGGCGAGGAGGATCGGCGTCTTCTCCTCGACGGATGTGAGGAGCGTACCGTTCTGATACAGGTCGAACCTCAGGGCGCCCTCAAAGGGAACTCGGGACCTGCCCATCACCGTAGCGCTGGCGCCGGTCTCGTCCTCGTAGGTGTCTGTGATCTCAGCGTCGTCCCTGGCGGTGAAATAGTTCATGAAGGCTCTGGTCTGACCGTTCTTCTTCTCGACGATCTTGACGCGACCTCCGTACTCCTCGCCGTTCTCGAGGAGCTGCTTCCATTCAAGGCTCAGGTCGGAAGGAGAACGAAAGCTTCCGGCGATGGGGACGGATTCTCTCTTCGAGACGTATACGGCCTTGTCGCCTCTGACAAGCGTGTAGTAAATGTCCACCACAGCGAGATCTTCGGAGTAGACCAGGAGGGTCATGCCCCGGTAGTCGGCGTGAGCGTCCCGGACGTCGAACCTGATGTCCACCCTTCCGCCGTAATAGAAGTTGGTGCACTTCTCGGAGACGACCTCGTCCTCTTTGACCAATTTGGCGCAGGCCCCGTAAGAGCCCTCTTCAGCTCCCGAAACGTCCCAGGCCACGATCCAGGTTCCGGGGCCGTCGAGAGAGAGGGTCCTCGTCTGAATCGCCCCATCTTTTGCGGAGGACAGATCCACCTGGAGACGGCAGCCGGCTGCATCCCCTTTCACGGTGACGTCGCAGGACTGAAGGTCCGAGTAGATGTCCACAACCTCTTGAGCCTGAGCCGAAGCGGTGATGACGACCAGCATGATCGCGAGCATGAATGGAAGTGACAGTTTCATAGCAAATCCTCGCATCAATCCCATGTAACAGTATCTTTGAAATAACCACCGATCTGATTTTGGCGTTCCGGTTCGGTGGCCGGTTCCCCTCGACCTCGGAAAGATCCGACTTCCCTGATTCCGACCGAGGGGGTTTAAGACTTTTGGAAGGTCGACGCCGTCAAAAGTCGACCGCGATCTCTCCTCCATGGAGAACCTCCTCTTCGCTCACCTCAACAGGCTGGCTTTCGTTACCTGACGACACCAGATAAGGTCCGATGGCACGAACCTGGCCCTCGCCCTCCGTCGAGTAGGAAACGGTCATCTCGTAGCGACCATTTCGAGGCACCGCGCTTTTGGTGTACTGAAAGCGCCTCCCCTGATTCGTCGTCACGTTCAAGACCGCAACGACGGGCCCGTCCGCCGTTGAGTTGCCCGCGATCCTCGCGCCTGATACGCGCTCGAAGATCTTGACCTGATTTGCCGGAAGGACTGATCCGTCCACCGGCTCGGACTCGTAGATCAGCCGGAGATGGCTCATGCCCTGGCAGTCGAAGAGGTGACCGCGGGCGAGGAGGGTTCTCAGGAACTTTTCGGTGTGCTCATAGGCGTCTTCAGTCCTCCTGACGTAATCGGTGGGGTCCTCGTCCGCCCATAAAGCGATCGCCGATAGGCCAGATCGTAGCATATTCGAGTCGGTCAGGACGTACTTCGATCTTCTCTCATCCATGATCTCAACGGCTTTCGCCTCATCGCCGGATAGGAAGAACCGTGCCGCATCCTCGGCTCCAGCCTGAAAACCGTTTGCCACCACCGGCCTTCTGGACCTGTAGAGGACCCAGTTGCCCCGATCCCACCATGAGAGAACCCCGTATTCGGGGGTCTGATTCGGGTCCAGGAAGCTCGTGGTCTCCATCGAGTTCTCCTTCAGCCATAGGAGGGGCTCGTTCCAGTCGTCTTCGACGATAGCGGGACGGACCGCGAAGGCCTCCACAACGCTCGACGCCGAGGGCAGGATGAGGAGAAGGAGAAGGGCTGGGGCGAAAAATTTCGAAAGATCGCGGTTTTTTTGGGCCCATTTTGAATCGCCGACGATTGCCGCCGCCCTGGAGAAGAATAGGGCCATGAGAATCGACATGCTGGCGGAGAATACGTACAGGAACCGGTTCTGGAAGATCGTGAAGAAGAGGATTGAGACGGTCCATACCAGGAATAGCAGTTGAGGTCTATCGATGTCGGAGCGCCAAAGGTGGGCAAAGCCCATCACCGCTATCGTCAGATTGAACCCCACGACTGAAAGTGGCCTCACGGCACCGCGGAGGGGGACCGCCTCCACCACCTTCTGGGAGAGGCTCCCGCCGAAGAAGTAGATCAAACCCTCATTGAAGATAGCATAGACTCCCGTCGACTGGCCGAAGGCGTAGGCCGATATCAAGAGCACGTATACAATGGTGACGATGACCAGGGGAAAGGCGACCCAGTGCAGGCCCCTATCCAGAAACGTTCGGGATAAAGCCAGCAGGGCAGAGATCACCAGCATGATCCCAAATGCTGCGAAGAAAGAGGGCAAAAGCCATGCCTCCTTCCAGAAGGGGAGCATCAGAATTAGCGCAACCCCAAAGGCGACAAAGAAGATCAAAAGGTCGTCTTTCGAGGAGACCCTTTGGCGCAGGTCGACGGTGGTCTGGATCGCGACGTAGACCAAAAAGATCCCGAGATAGGCGGCAGCGCCGATCCAGGTGTAGGCGAGAGCTGCCATCAAAACCCCGGCGGCGGCCCCAAACCAGAGCCTTTTATCGCGCCTCTTTAAGGCGAGAACGAGAAAGAGAACGGCATTCACCAGAAGGAAGGCCTCAAAGACGTGGTGATCAGGTCGGGCGAAGATGGATGCGCTCACGTGTTGGGGGTTGATGGCCAGAAATAGGGCCGAGAGGAGGCCTGCGCGCCGTCCAAAAAGCTCCCGGGCCAAAAAGTAGAGGGCGATGACTGTCAGGGATCCGAGGATTGGAGGCGTGATCGCGCCGACGATCTCTATCGACCGTTGAGATTCGGCCCCGAAGAGGAGGGCGACCCCTGCGATCAGCTGATCGAAGAGCGGCGGCCACATCAGCTCCAGTCCTCGAGGGTAGTCGAGGTAGGAGTCAAACCAGAGGGTGTGGGGAAAGTGGTCGACGGTGTAGAGGACCCTCCTCATGTGGTAGAAGGAGTCCGAGCCGTAGAAGAGCAGATCTCCGCCGACGAGGGCGCCTCTCAATGGAGCGATCCTCAGAAGGAGGCCGAGAAGAAATACGGCGAAAACGGACGCAAACTCCCGCACCTCTCCTCGATCCAGCCTCAATGACCCCCCATCGTCTTTCTCACCTCATCCATCATCGGGAAGAGTATTTACAGGTTGTGACGGGGTCGGCGCCAGATCCCAGGGCAGGAACGGCAAAAATGTAAAGAGAGAAGATGAGCTCAAGAAAGGGAGAAAATGAATAGGCTCAGGATATTACCTTCGCCTTTACTATCACGACGTCCTTGAGAGGCTTGTCCATGGGACCGGTCTTGGCCTTCCCGATCTTGTCCACGACGTCCATGCCGTCCACCACCTCGCCGAAGACCGGGTGCATCTTGTCCAGGTAGTTGTTGTCGACGAGGTTTATGAAGAACTGGCTGCCACCGGTGTTGGGGCCAGCGTTCGCCATGGAGATCGTCCCCCTGCTGTTTTTGTTGTGGTCGGTGAACTCGTCCTTAATCATGTAGCCGGGACCACCGCGGCCCGTCCCCGTGGGGTCGCCGCCCTGGAGCATGAACCCGTCGATGACCCTGTGGAATATCACCCCGTCGTAGAAGCCGTCACCCACCAGCTTTTTGAAGTTGCCCGCGGTGACGGGCATGTCGTCATAAAGCTGGATCGTAACGTCGCCCATGTTCGTCTCCAGGAGGACCTTCGTCCCCCCGGCGCCCTCTGTGCCCTTTTCGATATCTTTATCCTTAGTCATGCAACCGGCTCCGAAGATCGCGAGTATGACGAAGACTCCCACTACGATATGAGATTTGGTCCTGGTCATCGACGAAGAGTGGTTTGCCGATAGAATTAAACTTTTCCCGGATTGTCCAGAAAAAAAGCTTCAGTTCTTGGATCGATGCTGTTTTAGAAGGCAGAAGGCATGCCTCTCACCTCAATGAGTCCCTGAGGAACAGGCCTCCAACCGCGGCTGCCAGGACCCCAAAGACCATCACAGCGACCCCAAAGTCGTTTCCGCCATCGAAGAGAATCCAGCCCTGGAAGACCTTCACCAATCCCCAGAAGACGAGGAAGAGGCCGGTGATCGGCTTTATCACGCTCTCGCTCGCCCCTTACCTTCCCCTTTTTATCTCTCCGCCCTCTTCTCGTCGACGACGATGTAGTCTTTGAGGGCGCAGACAGAGGAGAAGGGAACCAGGATCAGCTTCCCCTCTTTCCTGTACCTGGCAGGGTCAAGCTCTGAGTCGGGCTTGACCAACAGGTCGATCAGCTTTCCGGTCTCGGGATCGAGGATGATGTTCTCCAATTCTCCAAGCACGGTTCCCCCCATCGTCACGATCTCCTTTCCGGCGAGGCTCCGGGCGTAAATCCTGGACATCGTCTCACCTCACCGGTACCCCAGATAGGAGCTGGGGTCGACCTTCACGCCGCCCCTGAACCTCTCGTTGATCCGCTCGTAGTACCGCACCATGTTCTCCTCAAAGCTGGGCCTCACCCTCTTCAGAGCCTCTCGGTAGTGTTTCATCTCCACCTCATTTGCCTCCGGGTCCTCTCTCAGGGCCAGCATCACCGCCTCCCTGCAGAGGGACTCGAGGTCGGAACCCACGTAACTTTCGGTCAGCTCCGCCAGCTCCTCCAGGCTCACGTCGTCGCCATTCGGCGTTTTTGAGGTGTGGATCTTGAGGATCTCCAGCCTTCCGGCCCGATCGGGAGGGCCGACGAATAGGAGCCGGTCGAACCTGCCGGACCGCAGGAGGGCGGGATCGATGATGTCGGGCCGGTTGGTGGCGGCGATCACCACCACGTCCTTCAGGGTCTCAAGGCCGTCGAGCTCTGCCAAAAGCTGGTTTACCACCCGCTCAGAGGTCCTGTGCCCCTCCTCCATGCCCCTCATGGGGGCTATCGCGTCGAGCTCGTCGAAGAAGATTATGGCCGGAGAGACCTGTCTCGCCTTTTTGAAGACCTCCCTTACGGCCTTCTCGGACTCGCCGACCCACTTCGAGAGGAGCTGGGGGCCCTTGATCGATATGAAGTTGGCTTTAGTCTCCTTTGCGACGGCTCTTGCGATCAGGGTCTTTCCGGTTCCCGGTGGGCCGTAGAGGAGGATGCCCCTTGGAGGCCGTATCCCCATCTCATCGAACTTCGCGGCCCGCTTCAGCGGCCACTCCACCGACTCGACGATCTCCTGCCGAAGCAGGCCAATGCCGCCCACGTCCTTCCAGCTCACGTCGGATATCTCTACCAGCACCTCCCTCATGGCGGAGGGCTCGATCTCTTTGAGAGCGTTCTCGAAGTCTTCGCCAGTCACGGACATCTCGTCGAGGACCTCTTGGGGGATGTCGTCGTCGAAAGAGATGTCGGGAAGGTGCCTTCGGAGGACCTTCATGGCAGCCTCCTTGCAGAGGGCAGATATGTCAGCGCCGACGAAGCCGTTGGTCCTGTCGGCGAGGTCGTCGAGGTTCACCGATTCGTCGATCGGCATGTTTCTGACGTGGATCTGGAGGATCTCTATCCGATCGATCCTGTCGGGGACACCGATCTCAATCTCCCGATCGAATCTGCCAGGCCGCCTCAATGCCGGATCGATGGCGTCGATCCTGTTGGTGGCTCCGATCACCACCACCTGGCCCCTCTCCTTGAGGCCGTCCATCATGGCCAGGAGCTGGGCGACGACCCTCCGCTCGACCTCGCCCGTCACCTCGCCCCTCTTGGGGGCGATGGAGTCGAGCTCGTCGATGAAGATTATCGAGGGGGTGTTCCGGTTCGCCTCCTCGAAGATCTCCCGGAGCCTTTGCTCGCTCTCGCCGTAGTACTTGGACATCACCTCGGGACCGGCGATGGAGAAGAAGTTGGCGTTCGTCTCGTTGGCTACGGCTTTCGCGATCAGGGTCTTTCCGGTTCCCGGCGAGCCGTGGAGGAGGACGCCTTTTGGAGGTTCTATCCCCAGCTTCGTGAAGACCTCGGGATGCTTCATGGGAAGCTCGATCATCTCCCGCACTCGTTGCACCTCGTTTCGAAGGCCCCCCACGTCTTCATAGGTGATCCCGGTTCCATTCAGAGATCCGAAGCCCTTGGCCGGCCGGTCGAGGAGGGTGACCTCGGTCCTCTCGGTGATCACCACCACGCCTTCGGGATCCGTATCCGCGACCACGAGAGGCACCGCCTCCATCCGGCCTATGAAGGGATGGCCCGAAGAGCTCATGATCGGGAGGACGTCGCCCCTGACGATCGGCCGCTTCAGGGTCTGCCTTTTGATCTGCTCTGCTGCATCCTCTCCGTAGTAGGTGTGAGTGCCGGATGGAGGAGAGAGGACAACTCTCAATGCCTCGCCCTCTTTCGCCTTCCTGATCTTGACCCGGTCTCCTATGCTCGCCCCGACGTTGTGCCTGATGAAGCCGTCTATCCTGATGTAGTCCTGGCTCCAGTCCTGCCGGTCGGCGCGCCATACCTTGGCCGCGGAGGTCCTCCTCCCCTCGATCTCGATGATGTCTCCGGGCGATAGCCGAAGGGTCAGGAGGGCATTGGGGTCGAGCCTTGCTATCCCTCGCGCCGAGTCGTTGGGGTACGCCTTGGCCACCTTGAGCTGAATCTCTTTCACGTCTCACACCTTAGCAGATGTTGGGCTTTGATCGATTTAAGGCTATCCTGATCGCGAACACATTGTAAATTGAGACAGTATTATATTTGACGTTTTTGGCCCCCTTCGAGGCGGAGGTTTGAAGCGTGAAGTTCGGCGTGGAGTTTTGATATGCCCTTCGACTAAATTTTAAACTGTAGGTGCGAGTCTTCAAGAATTCGCACCAAATGTCCACCCTCTCGGATAAATCGGGCTTTCGGCTCGACCGCCCATCTAAACCCTTTTAATCCACCTCGACATAACCCTCTGCAGGTGAACTTGTTTGGACAGGGAATGGGAGATAGACGTAAAGGTTTCGGATATCGGCTCGGTCTTCACACTCCTCGGGATCGCCATCACCTCGGCGGTCATCGGGGCGGCGGAGATCGCCTACACCATGCTCTGGGTCACCTCCGCCTACGAGAGGAACGGCAAAGACTTCTTCCTCGACCTCTTATATGCTACCTCTTACACATGGACCGCGGAGTACGTGATTGTGGCGGGGTCGGTGATCCTGGTATCGGCGATAATATTCCTATTGACCATGAGCATCTCCCTCGTCTATCTCAACCTTCTATCGACCAAAAAGAGAAAGCTCAACTTGAATCCCCTATTCGGGCTCTTCTTCTTGGGGCTCTTATTGCTCATCGTAACCCTGCTCTCGGCGATAATGCTCAGATACTCTTGAGGTGGCTATTTTGCGGATAACTGGCGTCATACGGGAAAGGAGATCGACATTTGAAACGGCCTCGGAAAAGGCCCCGGAAAAGGCCGCAGATTCGAAGCCAGCCTCTACAAAAGAAAAACCGGCAGCTTCGAATGATCAGAGAACCGGGGCCGTGCAGGGCCAGGAGAAGTTTGCGGCGGGCGCCTTCGCCCTCTCCCTGGCTCGGTCAAAGCGCCTCCTCTACCCCTTCGCCGCCATCGTCGGCC
Organism: Methanothrix sp.; assembly: GCA_041548445.1. Classification (GTDB taxonomy): domain Archaea; phylum Halobacteriota; class Methanosarcinia; order Methanotrichales; family Methanotrichaceae; genus Methanocrinis. The sequence continues at coordinate 8,325 of JBFESM010000035.1, forward strand.
AGGAGAAGATGAAGCGGGCTTTGATTCTTAACGCCATCAACCCCTCGATAGGGGGGGTTCTGATAAGAGGGCAGAAGGGGACTGCCAAGTCCACCGCCGTCCGGGGCCTCGCGGAGGTCCTGCCCGGAATCGAGGTGGTGGTGGGCTGCCGCTTCGGCTGCGACCCTCGGGACGAGGAGAACCTTTGCTGGGAGTGCGTCGAGAAGGCTAAAGGGGGCATTTTGCCGACGGAGGTGAGGCCGATGCGGGTCGTAGACCTTCCGGTCGGCGCCACCGAGGACCGGGTGGTTGGGTCCCTGGACATGGAGCGAGCCCTCCGGGGCGGGGAGAGGGCCTTTGAGCCCGGGATCCTTGCCGAGGCGAATCGGGGAATCCTCTACGTCGACGAGATCAACCTCCTGGACGATTACGTCGTCGACGCCCTCCTGGACGCCGCCGCCATGGGCATGAACACCGTCGAGAGGGAGGGAGTGAGCGCAAGCCACCCGGCTAGCTTCATCATCGTCGGAAGCATGAACCCGGAGGAGGGGGAGCTTCGCCCCCAGCTCCTCGACAGAATCGCCCTCCAGGTGGAAGTGGAGGGGATTTTGGACGTCGAGCAGAGGGTCGAGATCATCGAGCGGAGGGGTGCCTTCGCCAAAGATTCGGTCAAGTTCAGAGAGGAGTTCAAGGCCGAGAGCGAGAGGCTCAGGTCCAGGATCGTCGCCGCCAAAAAGGCCCTCCCGAAGATCAGCTCAGGGAAAGGAGAGCTACGAAAGATCGCACGAATCTGCGTCGATTTCGGGGTCGACGGCCACCGGGCGGACATCATGATCGAGCGGGCTGCTAGAACCAACGCCGCCTTCGAAGGACGGGAGAGGGTCGAGACCGTCGATATCGTCGCCGCGGCGGAGATGGTTCTCCCCCACAGGATGCGAAAGACTCCCTTCGACGACGGCGAGTTCAGCCCGGAGACGCTCAGATCGATGGTGACCTGATGGAGTCGTCGGGCCGGGACCCTGCCCCCCTGTCGCCAGCCGAAGAGCTGGTGGCGGTTCTTAGACGAAACCTCGACCGAAATTACGGCTGCAAGGTCTTCTTTGTGGGATCCCCGGTGCTCGGGATCAGAATTCCGCGAGAGAGGGCGGGCATGATCACCCCGGAGGACGCCTCCAGAATGAAATCGATACTGGAAATGCAAAAATCGTCCATAAGGACGGGAGAGATCGAAGCAGTCTTTCTTCTCGGGGACGAAACATTTCTGGAGATGGAACCCACAGCCCTCGAAGATCTTGTCTTTTCCAGTCGTCGAGGTGAAGATGAGCGCAGTTCGTACGACCTTGCCGAGATCCTCACCGACTTCGCAAGATCCGAGACCCGGACCGCCATGAAGTCGCCGGCGTCGGGGAGGAGGGCGGAGGTCCTGGCCCGGGGAAAGAGGGGGAGGTACGTGAGGGCCCGGATGCCGAGAGGAAAGACAAGCGACGTCGCCCTCGCCCCCACCCTCAGGGCCGCGCTGGCTCGCTCCGTCGGAGGGGCCTTCGTCATAAGAGAGGAAGACCTTCGAGAGAAGGTGAGGAGGCGAAAGGTTGCCACCCTGATCGGGATCGTCCTTGATTCCAGCTTCTCCATGGAGGAGTCTGCAAAGGCCACCAAGAAGGTGGTGATCGAGCTGCTCAAAGACGCCTACCAGAGGAGGGACAGGGTGGCCCTCGTCTCCTGCTCGGGAAGACGGGCGGAGGTGGTCCTCCCTTTCACCTCGGCGGTGGTGACGGCGAAGAGACATCTTGAGAAGATCGAGTACGGCGGGACGACGCCTCTTGCCAGCGGCCTTGCTACGGGCCTATCCCTATTGAAGCGGGAACTGGAGAAGGATCCCTCCGCCACCCCGATCATCGTTCTGATCACCGACGGAAGCGCCAACGTCCCCCTGGAGGTGGCAGGAGATGCTGGCCTGGAGGCCGAAGAGGTCGCCTGTGATCTGAGACGGGCGAGGGTTCACCTGCTGGTGGTGGACGTCGGCGACGAGGGGTCGGATTTGGCGAGATCGATCAGCATCGCCGCTGGTGGAAGGTACATTAAGACCGATCGACCAAGCCAGGAGGAGATTTACGCCGCCATCAAGGGCGAGCAGATGGACGCATCGGGCCAGAGGCCCGCTGACTGTTGGATGTGAGGTGTTTACAGAAATGGCGTCATCTCCGGGGTTGAAGATCCACCGAAACCAGGGCGAGAGGTTCAGGCGTAGGCTGGTGGAGCTGGGAGTCTTCGACAGAGAGCGAAAGATCAGGTCGGATGGCGACCACCTCTACCTGCCCGTCCTGGATTTGGACCCTGAAGCCGAAGAGGATCTCGCAAGCCTCGGCGATTTTGAAGTGGTTGAGGCGGAGTTTGAGGACGCCGAGCGAAAGCCGACCGTCGAGGAGGTCCTCGGAAGAAGGGCTCACTTCGAGGTGGTGGGTGACGTCGCGATCCTGGACTCTCCCGATCGAGAAGAGGCCTCAGCCATCATGGCCGTCCACAAGAACGTGTTGACGGTGATCTCGCCCCTGACGCCGGTGGAGGGGGAGTATCGGACCCGTCGGTTCCAGCACGTCGCAGGGGAGAAAAGGACCGTCACCATCCACAAGGAGCACGGTCTAAGGTATCGAATCGATCTAGAAAATGCCTACTTCACCCCGCGCCTTGGAACTGAGAGGCTTAGGGTGGCGAAGCTTGTCAGGCCCGGAGACGTGGTCTTCGACATGTTCGCGGGGGTCGGCCCCTTCGCCCTTTTCATCGCGAAACGGGGGGCGAAGGTCGTCGCCGTGGACAAGAACCCGGATGCTGTCAGGCTGATGAGGGAGAACGCTCGGCTCAACCGAATCGATGACATAGAAATCCTGGAAGGGGACGCTGCACTGATGGCGGAGCGCTACGAAAACTCTGCAGATCACATCATCATGAACCTGCCCCACACAGCCCGCGATTTTCTCGAGCACGCCATAAGGATCGCGAGAGACGGAGGCGTTGTCCACTACTACGCCATCTCCCCCGAGGAGGACCTTTACGGCCGGGATACGGCATTCATCGAAGAGGCGGCCAAAGCCGTAGGTGCGAGGATCAGGGTTCTCTTCCGTGGTATCGTGAGAAGCTACGCCCCGCACCAGTACAACGTCGTCATCGATTTCGAGGTGCTCAAGCCCTGAAGACTACACCAAACCAGCTAAAGAAGCAAACAAAAAAGCTGACATTTGATTTGACAGCTAGTGAAAAATATTATGGATTGTTTTGATCTTTCAGCTCACCTTCTCCCATAGGTCCTGCAGCTCTCAACGAACCTCTCCATCGGGAACGAGTAGACGTGGGTGTGCAGATAGCTTCCCAGGGCCTCGTGCTCGACCAGGCCGTCTTTGTCCTCGACGATCCCTTTGCCGCGCCGGAACCGATAGGCGAACCGCGCGTCTCTTGCGCAGTCCATCTTCGAGTAGTGGAACTCGTGCCCCCTGATGACTCGCCCCCTCTCGACGACGGAATTTTCGCCGACGACGTCCCCCTCGACGTAGCCGAGGGCCTGGAGCCTTCCGGTCATCGTGGTGGACGCGGGAAGGACTCCAGCCATCCTCTTTTCTGAATCCCCGTCCTTTGAGACCACCGATTCGCAGAGGTACATCAAGCCGCCGCACTCGCCGTAGATCGGCATCCCATTTTCGGCGGCCTTTTTGATCTCGC
>JBFESM010000036.1:0-11915 GCA_041548445.1 Methanothrix sp.
AGCCTATCTGCAAGGCCCGAGAGGGCGCCGCGCTCGTCGGTCTTTTCGAGAAGCCCTGCCACCGTCCCAGAGTAGCTCTTTGGTATCCGGTCGACGTACTGGGGCTTGTAGGCGGTCTTTACGCCCTTTTCTCCCACCTTTCTCAGGTAGTCGCCTAAGGCGGAGCCGGAATAGCTCTCGATCACCTCGCTCCAGGAGGCTTCCCTTCCGAGGTTCGGGGCCAGAAGGCCCGAGAGGATGGCGACGGCGGTGCTCTTTCCAATGCCGTTTGGTCCGAGCAGCCCCGTCACCCTGCCCTCGGTGGGGACGGGAAGGCCGTAGAGGGCAAAGCCGTTCTTTCCGTAGCGGTGAGTGGGATTCTCCAGCTCGTCTGGGAGGTTTATGATGTGGATCGCCCCGAAGGGGCACTTACGAACGCAGATCCCGCAGCCGACGCAGAGGTTCTCGGTGATCATCGGCTTTCCGTCGGGGAAGGTGATGGTCTCATCGCCGGTCCTCACCGGCGGGCAGAAGTACTCGCACTCCTTGGCGCACTTTTTGGGCTGACACCTGTCCTTGTTGATTACAGCGATCCTCATCGATCCCACCCGGTCTAGTTGAGGAGGAGAGTCCAGGATACGAGCCACAGGTCGACGGCTATGAACTCGACGTATAACCAGTCCTTGGTCTTGAACTCCTCGACTTTGATCTTGAGATAGGGGTATGTGAACTTCTGGACGTAGAAGGTGGTGGCGATGACCAGGGTCATGACGAAGTACCAGGGGTAGGTCATCCCCATCGACCCCTCCTCGGGCACGCCGGTCCCGAAGAGCTGGAGGCTCACGAAACCGAAGATGACGCCCAGGACCGCGGGGTACAGGGTCATTACTATCCCGTCAGCTCTGGCCTTCTTTCGCTCTTTTGCGTCCTTCTTTGGAACTGTGATCTTCTTCTCATCTTTCGCCTTCGACTCTTCTGTGGTCGAGGCTGCTGCTTTTTGAGCGCTCTTCGACTTCTTCCTCTTCTTGGCCATGGGATCCTCCCTGCCCTGGGTGGCATCATATCATAATAGCGTTTTGGTCTGGGGTGCCGCTTTCTTTTCGCCACCTTGCATGCCCCTCAGCAGGCCCAAGGCAAAGTCCAAGTAGTATTGAGGCCAAAAGCTCCGGGATGTGTGCGCTCATCGTCGCAGACTCGTCGGTGTTCATATGCGGGAAGGCTCTTGAGGGAGAGATCGTCACGGTCCCCGGCGTCGAGGGCGAGCTGAAGGACATTCGCTCCCGGATGCGGCTTCAGATATCCGGGGTGAGGATCGAGGCCCCCTCCTCCGAGGCTCTGGAGAAGGCGAGGGCTGCAGCCCGAAAGACGGGGGACAATGCTGTCCTCTCCGAGGTCGACCTGGAGCTTCTGGCCAAGGCCCTGGAGCTATCCGCTTGCCTCGCCACCGACGATTACGCCCTTCAGAACGCGGCCCTTCATCTGGGCCTCAGAGTCGAGACGGTGGCCCAGCCCCGGATTCGAAAGATCGTGAAGCGGACCCAAAGGTGCATCGGCTGCGGTCGGCCCTTCGAAGGCGAAGAGTGTCCCGTCTGCGGCACACCTGCCAAAAAGAGAAAGGGGGGTTACAAATGAAAAATATAGATAGTTTGATAGCAAAGACCGCCGAGCTGAAGGCGGAGGGATTGGTGGAGGGACAGATCGCCGAGGAGCTGAACATCTCCAGGGAGACGGTCACCTGGCTATTGACCCACGGCGAGAAGAAGGCGGGGGTCCAGGGACCAAAAGACGTCTCCGTCGACTGGAGCACCATAGGCAAGAGCTCCATAAGGCTCCGGCACGTCTCCCAGGCCCTGACCGACATGATCCTTGAGTGTTTGGATTGCGCCGACGCCGAAGTTGAGGTCGTCGTCGGGATCGCCCTAAGCGGCGTTCCTCTCGCCAGCATGGTGGCCGAGGAGCTGGGGGCGGAACTTGCGGTCTATACGCCCACCAAGCAGAAGTGGTCTCAGGAGACGGGCGAGACGGAGCTACGGGGCACCTTCAGCTCGAACTTCTCGGACGTCTGCGACGCCGAGTGCGTCGTCGTCGATGACGTCATCACCTCCGGCAGGACTCTCGAGGAGGCCGTGGAGGAGCTGAACGAGCACGGCGCCTCGACGAACGCCATCGGCGTCCTCCTGGACAAGAGGGGGATCGACGAGATCGTCGGGGTTCCCGTCAGCTCACTTCTTCAGATCATCAGGGTGAACTGAAGGCTTCAGGCCCGGCGCTGGCTGGGCCTGGGGGCGATCCCTTTTTAACGATCTTTTTGCGGTTGATCCTGCTCAAAATTCCTCTCGACAGATACCCTGTTGAGGTACGCTCCGATCTTGCACCCTAAAAATTTATATGCACATCAGACCAATTACAACCAGGAGGATTATAATGAGTCTGAAAATCTGTCATCCCGCCCCTTTTGCAGCCCTGGTGCTGCTTTTCGCCCTGGCGTCGCCGGCCCTCGCAGAGGACGGCTCGGCGGCCCAGGCTTCGAGCTTTGGAGACGTGGAGTACAAGGCCCTGGACCCGATTCTGCTCGGCAAAGAGGCAAAGCCCCTCTACGACGTCGCCTCTTACTTCAGGATAAAGGACCTTCGAGAGATCGCGACCAGGGATAGAGATACCTACATCGTGCCCTCGGAAACAAATCAAGAGCCCACCGGGCTAAGTAGAGAGGCAAAGCCCCTCTACGACGTCGCCTCTTACTTCAGGATAAAGGACCTTCGTGAGATCGCTGCCAGGGATAAGGGGACCTACTTTGTTCCCTCGGAAACCAATCAGGAGCCCTCAGAGCTTGGAAACGATCCGAAGCCCGTCTACGATGTCGACGCCAACTTACGGCTGAAGGACCTTCGAGAGATAGGTTCCAAAGAGAAAAAGGGCTTCCTGGTGCCCTCGAAGATCAGGGCTTGAGAGCTGGGGATCGGAGGCCTAAAACCCTATCTTTGAGGCTGGCAGATCGCCGCCTCAAAGATACTTCTGAATTTTGTTCGTGAGAGTGGTCTTGGGATAGGCTCCCACCATCTGGTCGATCAGCTCGCCGTTCTTGAATACGAGCATGGTGGGTATCGCCATGATGCCGTACTTGCTGGAGGTCTGCATGTTCTCGTCGACGTTCAGCTTTCCGAAGACGACCTTCCCCTTTAGCTCCTTGGCCAGCTCGTCGATCACCGGGGCGACCATCCTGCAGGGTCCGCACCACTCCGCCCAGCAGTCTAAGATCACAAGAGGATACCTGGCCACCACGTCGCCGACGGTGCCGTCCGTCACCTTGACGGGGCTGTCGGGATAGTCCGCATTTGGTTCATTTGCCATATTTTTCATCTCCTCGAGCTTCTTTCTCCTTATCCTTTCGAGCTCCTCGTCCAAGATCACACCTCTAACCTCTCTTTGGCCTCCACAATCAACGACCTGAAATGGTCCAGATCGACCGGCATCGTCTCGTAGGGGCAGAGGTTGAAATCGAGAAATTCGATCAGTCTCTCCTCATACTCGTCTGCGTTCTTCAGGGTGTCCAGGAAGATGGAGCCCTTGAAGGGTGCGAGCTGAAAACGGGCCTCTTCCCGGCTCCAGTTCATCCTCTCGAACATGTCCTTCCAGCTCTTGACCCAGCCTGGCGAGAGGTAAAAGTAAAGTCCCCGGTTGGCGATATCCTCCACCTTCTTTCGAGTTATGAAGGCGTCGATGCAGTTCTGGCACCTGAGGAGAGCTGCCTTGTAAGGGGCGAGGATCTCGGCCATCCTGGGGTGGCACTCGCCGTAGGCAACGATCGTCCCATCGAAGTCTTTGCACTCCTCAAGCTCCGCCTTGAGGGCCTCGGCCAGGTCGTCGAAGTTGACGTGGAGCCCGGCCTCAAGGTAGTGGACCGTGAAGGGGAAGTCGAGCTGGTCGGATATCTTCTCGATCTCATCTTTGAATATGCCGCAGGCGATGATTGCGTACATGGACAACCTCACAGTCGTCGGGATATTATATATCGCTTATCCGAAAGCTTTAGGGCACGGGATCACAAAAACGAAAGCTTCGTTCCGATCCCCATCTCCACGGCCTTCTGGTGGACTTTTGTGGCCGTTGCCACGTCCTGTATGGCCAGGCCCGTCGAGTCGAAGATGGTGATCTCCTCGTGATTCAATCGGCCCGCCACCTTTCCGGCAACGATCTCGCCGATCGTGGCGTAAATCCCATCGGGGGCGAGGAGCCCCTTCGTCAGGGGGACGTTAACCTCGCCGGAATGGGAGGCCTGGGCCAAATCGTCCACGACGACTTTCGACCTGCGAAGAATGCCGGGCTCCAGCTCCTCTTTTCCTTTGGCGTCGGCCCCGATGGCATTGATGTGGGTGCCCTCAGAGATCCACTCGTCTTTCACCAGGGGCTTTCGCGAGGGGGTGGTGGTGACCAGGATGTCGCAGTTGCAGACATCTTTTACGTCGGCGGAAAGATCGTACTCGACGTCCAGAAAGCTCCTGCATTCCTTTTCTAGAGCCCTGCACCGGTCGAGGGATACGTCGGCGACGAGCACCTTCTCGATGGCGAACGTCTTGGCAAGGCCCAGAAGCTGGGTTCTCGCCTGGACACCGGCTCCGACTATCCCGGCCACCCGGGAGTTTTTCCTTGCGAGATACTTGGCTGCGACGGCTCCCGCACCCCCTGTCCTCATGCTGGTGAGGTGAGTTGCCCCCATCATGGCGAGGGGGGCACCGGTCTTCGGCGAGTTCAAAATCATCACCGCCATCACCGTGGGAAGGCCTTGGCCCGGATTTGCCGGATGGACGTTGACGACCTTGACCCCGGTGGCGTCCAGGTCCTCGAGGTAGGCGGGCATCGTCCGGAGGTCGCCGTCGTACTTCCGGTAGTAAAGGTAGGACTTGGGCGGCATCTGGGCCTTTTCCAGGCCGTGCTCTTTGAAGGCCTCCTCCACCGCTTCTATCGTCTCTTCCATCGTCAGCGACGACTTCACCTCGCCCTCTGATAACCACAATATATCCAAATCGTTTCCCTCCAGACTCTCCAGACTCTTTCCGTGAGATATACTCTCGCTCGCGGATGGAAAAGGCTATCCCCCTGACCGATCGATGGCCCTGTGGAATGGAACGGTACGACGTCGCCGTGATCGGGGCGGGGCCCGCGGGATCGATGGCGGCAAAAAAGGCGGCCGAGGGCGATGCAAACGTCGCCATCCTGGAGGAGCACCCGAGGGCTGGATGGCCCGTCCAGTGCGCGGGGCTTCTTGGGGTGAGGGCGATCGAAGAGTCGGAGCTGCCGCGGGCCAAATTTGCCATCAGGCCCGTTCGGGGGGCGACGGTCGTCTCGCCGGGGAGGGTTCAGATCGCCTTCAAGTCCCACGACGTCAAGGCCTGGGTCGTCGACCGGAGACTATTCGACCGGGCGCTCCTGGCAGAGGCCGCGAAATCTGGGGCAGATGTGATGATCGGCTCTCCGGTGACCGACCTCGTCAGGGATGGGGGACATAGCATTCTCGCCGTCGGCCGTGGCGCTGATCAAAAGAGGCTCGAGGCGAAGGTCGTCATCTCCGCCGAGGGGGTCGGTGCGAGGATCGCGAAGATAGCCGGGATCGGCCCGCCAAGGGAGATCCTATCCTCCGCCCAGGTGGAGGTTCCCTTCGAAGTAGAGGATCCCGAGAAGGTGGAGGTCTGGCTCGGCGAGAACGTAGCGCCGGGCTTTTTCGCCTGGTCGATCCCGGCTCAGGAGGGGGTGGCGAGAGTGGGCCTCTGCTGCCGAGAGAACGCCTGTGAGCATCTGAAAAGTCTTCTCCATAGCCCCCCGATCCGAAAGAGGCTGAAAGGCGGGCCCCTCCACCTCGTCGTTGGTGGGCTTCCCCTCGGCCCGCCCGCCTCCACCGTTGCCGAGGGGTTTTTGGCCGTCGGCGACGCTGCAGGCCAGGTGAAGCCGACCTCAGGCGGTGGGATCTATCCGGGCCTCGTTTCTGCCAAGATCGCGGGCGAGGTGGCCGCAGCCGCGGCCCAGGAAGGGGACGCCTCCGCCGCCAGGCTTCAGGAGTACGAAAATAGGTGGCGAAGAGCCGTCGGCAGGGAGCTTCGGCTTGGGATGATCGTCCACAGGATGAGGGCCGGGATGACCGACTCTGAGGTGGACGATCTGATCAGGGACCTCAGCAAAAGAGGGGATTTGATCAGGATGATCGAGGAGGAGGGCGACATCGACCGGCCAAGCGTCGTCATCAGAAAAGTCGCGCCGCGGATGGGCCTAGCCGGCCTCAGGATGGCGCTGATCCTTCTTCGCCATCGTCAGATCTTGAAATAATCATCTATCCGGCCTCACCTCAAATCCACCTTGATCCGGCTCGACCCGTCCTCCTCCTCGACGACCAAAATCGAGTTGTCGAACTGCCCCTGGACCTCACCGATGTGGCTGATGGCGAAGATCTGGGGGAACCGGTCGTCGAGGCTTCGGAGCATGTTGATCATGCTCTCCCGGTGCTCCACGTCCTGGCTTCCGAAGATCTCGTCCAGGATGAGGAAGGAGTAGCCGGGGCCACTCTCTGAGAACCTCATCAGGTACTCGCTGATGGCGACCCGCACGGAGACCGCGATCATGTCGATCTCGCCGCCGGAGTATCGGGATATGGGGTAGAACTCGCCCTCGTCCTCGACGAGGATGCTGAAGTCCTCGTCGATGCTGATCCTGCCGTACTTTCCCGCCACATCCCTGAGGATCCTTCCGGCGTTGATGGCGATCTCGCTTCTTATCCTCACCAGGATCTGATCCATGAACCGGTTGGTGAGGCTCCTCGTCGTCTCGACGACCTGGACCCGCCTCCTCTTCTCTGCGACCTGGCTTTCGAGCTCCTTTTTCCTCGCGGCTTCGGCCCTGAGCCTTTCTAGATCGCCCTCGAAAAGACCGAGCCGGACCATTAGGTCCGACGCCCTCTTCCGGGCCTCCTCCAGCCGGAGGGTCACTTCTTCCAGGGCAGCCTTCGCCTCCGAGTATCGCTCATCGGAGAAGTTGAGGGCCAAAAGCCCCCTTTCATTCTCAGAAAGCTCATCATCGAGCCTTGAGGCGATCTCTCCGTTCTCCTCCAAATGAAGCCTCACCTCGCCTTCGGCGGCCAGGGCGAGCCTGATCGCGTTTGCCGCAGCCTCAGCCTTCCCGAGGGCTTTGACCTCATCCACAAGGCTCCGGTACTCCGAGGGGCTGAAGCCGAGGTTCTCGATCTCGCCATCGACCTCTTTCTTCTCTTTCTGGAGCCTTTCTGCCTCTGACCTGACCCTCTGAGCTGCCTTTTCCAACGATGGAATCTCAGCGGTTCGCTGCTCCAGAGCCGAGAACCTCTGATGGTCCGGCTTCAAGGCTGAGATCCTCTCCCTGACCTTTAGCCTCTGATCCTCGCGGTAGCCCAGATTCGCAATCTGGTCGGCCAATTCTGCCAGGTTCCCGAGGGCCCTCTCCAGGGCCCTCGTCAGCTCCTCCAGCTCCTCTCTCTTTTTGGGTAGATCCTCGATTCGGACCGCGAGCTTTTCGTGCTCCTGGACCAGGGGCAGAAGGGAGTTTGCCTCTGCCTCCAAGCTCTTGTGTTCGTCAGGATCGTACTCCAAGGGGCCTATGGCCTCGATCTCGGAGTCGATGGTTTGGGCCTCATCCATTTGCTCGGAGATCCTGGCTTCCAGCCCCTTCTTCTCGGCCAGGATCTCTCCCTTTTTCGCCCTTGCCTTTGTCAGGAGGGCGAGGTCGCTTTTCAGCGCATTTTTGGACTTCGCCGCCTCATCGAGGCGGGCCAGCGTCTTCTTTCTCGCCTCTTCGAGGGACAAAATCCTCTCCTCGGCTGCCGAGGTCGCCATCTGGTACTTCTCGATCAATATGTGGCACTGGTCACCGAGGGGTCTCTCGCAGGTGGGGCAGAGGCTTTCGTCGCCCAGAGCCTCGATCTTCGACCTCTGACGACGGGCTTCTCCAAGCTCCCTCTTTGATACTTCCACTTTCAGGTTCATCCAGGCGAGCTTCTCTTCGAGGGATCGTCCCTTCTGATCGAGCTCTTTTTCTCTCTCCTTGAGATCTGCCTCTTTCTCCCCCAGGTCGCCGAGCCGGGAGACAACCTCATCGATGCTCTCGGCTTTTTCCCGGAAAGCATCGATCCGGGACCTTGTGGCGGCCGACCTCTCCTCCAGGTCGAATAGACGCTTCTTTTTCTCCTTTTCTCTTTCCAGGCGTGAGATATCCTCCTGGAGCGATTTGTGCCTCTCCAGAGAGGGGGCAATCTCTTTCTTCCGGAGTTTCGCCTTCTCAAGCCCCCTCAGAGCCACCTCGACCCGGGCGACGTTCTCCTCTGCCGCCTCTTTTCTCGCCCTCTCCCTCTCGACGAGGGAGAAGAGCTTCTGGTATCGATCCCTTTTCTCCTCGATGGCTTCAAGATCCGAGAGGAGACTCCTGTACTCCTCCTCGGTGGGCCGGATCGACTCCAACTCCGACCTCTCACCTTTCAGCCTATCAAGCCTCGTCTCGGCCTCGGATAAGGCTTGAACCCGGCCGTCCAGCTCGGCTCTGACCCTGACTCTCCTTTCGAGAAGCTCCTGGTGACGGGATCGCTTCGGCTCCAGCTCCTCCAACCTTCCTTTCGCCTCGCTGAGTCTCGCGAGCTTCGGCTCCAGCTCGAAAAGCTGCCACCTCCCCTCCTCGATCTCTTCGAGCCTCTTTTCGCCTAGCAAGACTGCCTTTCGCCTCGCCTCCAGATCCGAGCGGAGCCGCTCGATCTCTTCGTTGAACCGATCGCGTGACCGTCTCCGGTCCGCCTCTCTCTCCAGAGCTTCTTGCTTTTTCTTCAATTCGGAGGCAAGATCCGACTCCAGGCCCCGCGCCCCTGCCAGCTCCACCCTCACAGAGGCGACCTCCTTCTCCCGAAGGTCGATCATCTCCTCGACGTCGCCGATCTCGGCGAGGGCTCCTTCGAGCCTTCCGATCTCGCCCTCGACCTCCCTCAGATCGGACCTGATCTCGTCGAGGGCCCTCTCCCTGATCTCGTCGAGGCCCAGGAGGGTGAGGAGGTATTCCCTCTTCTCCGAACCCCGGTCCCTGATCAAATTGTCCAGGTCCTTCTGCCGTGCGTAGAAGGTCTTCATGAAGTCCTGGAAGCTTATCTTCAAAATCTCCCCGAGGCGAGCGTCCACCTCCCTCGTGCCGGTGGCGACGAGGTCGCCGTCGATGTAGAACTTCGCCTCGGGCGAGAGGCTCTTTCCCCGCATGGCCCGAAGGATCGTCATCTCATGGCTGTCCACGTTCAGGCTCAGCTTCACTTCGAGGTCGTCGCTCTCCGAGGCCCGGGAGTTCTTGATGAAGTCGCGCCTCACCGTCGAGGCCTTGCTGCCGTAGAGGGCCCAGGCGATCGCCTCGACGATGGTGCTCTTCCCCGAGCCGTTCCTGCCCACGATTCCGGTGAGGCCGTCCTGGAACTCGACTTTAGCCCAGCCCCTATATTTTTTGAAGTTTTTCATCGAAAGGCTATTGAGATGCATCGAAGCTCTCCGTCGTCCTCTTCTCCGAGATCCGGCCGATAAGATCGGTTCCGTAGATTATGACGTCCTCTTTTATCGCTGTGGGGATCTCGTCCCTCGCGGCCTCGCCCTCGATGAACTTTTTGAACTCCTGGGGGAGCTGTTTTGAGTCCATCGGCTCTGTCTTAAAGCATAAGGGATCGTCCTTGAACTCCGGCAGGATCTCCAGATGAAGTGCCTCGTTCTTCAGGTTCCCCAACACACGTTGGCTCAGGCTCCTGTAGGCCTCTCTCGATGCATCCTTCAACCTCAATCTAACGATCTTCTCCTTTATCCCCAAATCATCGCAGAGGGTGGTGATCGACTCCTCGATCTCCTCGGAAGAAAGGCCGCAACAATCGATGGGCGGGGGGTCCAGCATGTACTTCTCCCTGACGGGGATCTGCTCCACCCTCCCAGAGTCCAGGTCGACTAGGAGAAGGCCCTTCTCGTCTACGGCCTCGCTGAACCTGAAGTACTCGACCGAGCCGCTGTACCAGGCGTTCTGAGCGACCTGGGCCTGGCCGTGGTAGTGGCCGAGGGCGATGTAGGAGAAGTCGCTCTTAAGGAAGCTCTCCTTCAGCTCGTGCTCGCCGACGGTCCGGAGCCTCCGGTCCCAGAGAGCCTCGACGAGGCCGTGCATTACCAGGACGTCCCGGCCCGATGGATTCTCCATCCTGAACTCCTGCATCTTTCGAAACTCTTCCAGGCAGTCTTCGGGGCCGAGGCAGAAGGGGATGCAGTGAAAAAAGTGGTCGTCGACCTCGAACCGCTCGTACCGATAATGGTGGGCGATCTGGACGCCTTTCATCCCCTCAAAGAGGGTGAATGGGCTGAGGGCAGCGTAACTCTTGGGGGCGTCGTGGTTTCCGCTTATGATGATGACGGGAATTTCGGCCTCGACCAACTTTTCCAGGTTCTGTTTGAAGACGTAAAGAGGCCTGATCCGAGGCCTCACGTGGTGGAAGACGTCGCCTGCATGGACTACGGCGTCAGGACGGAGCTCGATGATCCTGTCGACCGTCTCACCGAACCCCTGGTAGATCATCTCCTCTCTGAGGTTTCTTCCCCACCGGTCGATCCTGCCGTAGGCGGAGAAGCCCAGGTGCGAGTCTGCCATGTGCACGATCTTCATGAATCGCTCTCCGAGATCTAGTCTGGCGGAGGGTTGAAGCCTCTGCTCCTCGGTTTCTTTTCCCCAGACGCCCCCGATCGGTTCAGATCCTCCAGGTACCTCTCGTACAGATGAATCCTCGCCGGGACTGGGAAGGGTATGTTCAGGGTGCTTATGATCGCCTCGCCCTTCTCCAGCGTCTGGATCTCGACGTCCAGGGATGATAGGTCTTGCTTTGCCGACTCCTCAAGGCGGGTTCTGTCGTTCCTATCGGCGAGGCCCAAAATGACGAGGGTGTTGAACTGGGAGATGAGCTGTTTGTCAATCAGCTTCGGCTGCTGGGTTATGGCGCATAGGCCCACCCCGAATTTTCGCCCCTCCCTTGCGATCGACTCGAACCGGGAGAGTCTCCCCTCGCTTCCGCCAAGAACTCTCTGCGCCTCCTCGATGGTTATGAGACAGCCTGTCCCTCTCGCGCCCTCGGCGCTCTCCTTCTTGTATCGATCGAGGATGTGGCGGGATAAGAGCGAGAGGAGAAATAGCTCGCTCCTCTCGCCGAGGGTGGGTATGTCCACCAGGACGACCTTTCCCTCCAGGAGGTTGGAGATTATGCCGGGGATGCTGGATGTCATATCCGAGATGTACCGGTTCTTGTCCAGGATCGTCTTTATCGTCCGGCTGATCATGCCGATCGTCTTCTCGTGAAAACCCTCGGCGATCATCTTGGCTGCGCCCTCGGGAGTGATTATATCTTCGAGCCAGGCATCCTCGTAAAAGACCCTGGAAACCGCCTCCAGAGCCTCCCTCTGGGCCGGGGTCCAGTCGTAGAGGACCTCTATGTCCTGGGGCCTGATCTCCTTTCTTCCCACCGTAAGATTCGAGACGAGGGGATCTTTGAGGTGGCCGGGGTCGGTGGAGTAGCAGACGATCCCGTCTCTGTACCGGTCCAGGTGGAGGAGACCTTTCGTTCCCTTCTTGCCCAAAATGTACTCGCCGTGGGGGTCGACGATCAGAAGGCCCAACTTCGACTCTTTCGAGGAGGACTTCATCATGCAGGAAGCGGCAAAGACCTTCATGAAGTTTGATTTTCCCATTCCTGTCGTCGCAAAAACCCCCATGTGGTGGTCCATCGCCTCGCTGTGCAGGGCAACTGGAATCTCTATTACGTCTTTACTTCCGTTCCTGAGGCGTCCCACCTCAATGTCACCCATCACTTCCATGAGGAATTGAAACTCATCTTTTTCCGCCTTCGCCACCGGAGAGAACTTGGTGGGGATCGTCCT
>JBFESM010000037.1:0-11914 GCA_041548445.1 Methanothrix sp.
GCATGGAGCCGAGATCTACGAAGGTGACATGACGTTTGGATAGTTAATGTTCTTCGTCCTGGATGCCATCGGGTGCAAGACCTCGATAACCGTTCCGAGCAGCCATCTCTAACGCCGCACGACCCGCGACTTCGTACGCCCTTGGAAGAAAGGCCGCAAGATTGGCGTCGCCTATGGAAAAAGGTGCATCACCGAGCCGTTTGAGAACGGCGTTAGCGACATCTGGTGGTCTGGGATGAGGAGCGACAAATTCCAGCTTCTCGCCTAATTCCCAGAATGTATCCAGACACTCTTCCAACGGCCTCTCATCCAGAGAAGTGGAAACCTCGTCTTCTGCTTCCCCTTCCCCTTCATCCTCCACCAAAGTTGAAACGCGCCGTTTTCGGAGATCTTCGATGATCTCCTCCTTTGTCCTTCCCCGGAGCTTGAATATGAGAAAAGGGTCCTCGTCGAACTTCTCTGCCATGAGATAATAGACCGCTGCGATATGTTTGCAGGGGTCTGCCCAGTCAGGACACGAGCAATCGGTCTTGATATCCTTTCTGCCCGGAAAAAGCGAGCTTCCCGCCTCGGTGAAGGCGTCCTCGATATCAGATGGCATCTCTCCAGAGAGAAGCTTAGCCGCGAAGATGGCCTTCGAGGCCATGACTTCTGTCGCTTTATCCCAGTCATCTTCGGAGATCTTTGCCAATCGAATCTTGATATCGTAGGGCTCTGATTGCACGCCCTGGACCTTAGATCTGACAAGCCCCTTCTGGACGTCGATGGAGATGACCTGTCCTTTCCGGGCATAAGAGCGCCCTCTGCCGAGCCTCGACCCCATGTTGAAGGATTCTAGCAAGGCGACCCATCGTTTCGACCACCATTTCTCTCCGATGGCACCCCGTCTGCTCTTCGCCTTTATGCCATCTTTAACCTCCTTTGGCTTTTCAGATCGGTAATATCCCCAGTAGCCGCTCATGATCGCTCACCTCCCGATAATCATTTCTCGATAGACTCGCTGCTCAAGGTCAGAACTTCTCGGAGATCCTCTGTGGATAGCTCGGTCAGCCACGCCTCACCCGTGCCGATGACCGACTCTGCAAGCTCCTTCTTATCCTCGATCATCTTATCGATCCGCTCCTCGAGCGTGCCCATACAAACGAACTTGTTGACGAAGACGTTCTTATTCTGGCCGATCCTGAAAGCTCGATCGGTGGCCTGGTTCTCGACAGCCGGGTTCCACCACCTATCGAAGTGGAATACGTAATTGGCAGCAGTAAGGTTCAGGCCAAAGCCGCCTGCTTTTAGGGAGAGGATGAACAGAGGCGGTCCATTGAGCCCATCGGACTGGAACCGCTGGATCATTGCATCTCGCTGCTTTTTTGGCGTTCTGCCGTGGAGGAAGAGCACCTCGCACCCAAGCTTCTCCTGGAGATGGTGCCTTAGCATGGTGCCCATTCCAGCAAACTGCGTGAAAATCAGTGCCTTGTCACCTTCTGCAAGCACCTCTTCCAGCATCTCTTCCAGACGGGTCAGCTTTCCAGAGCGTCCGTCCAGAGGACTTCCATCCTGAAGGAAGAGGGCTGGGTGGTTGCAGATCTGCTTGAGCTTGGTGAGGGCTGCCAGGACCAGACCTCTGCGCCCAATCCCATCCGAATATTCGATCTCGACCAGCATATCTTCGACCACAGCCCCGTATAGAGTGGCCTGTTCAGGGGTGAGGTTGTAGTAGACTTTCGTCTCGACTTTATCAGGCAGATCCCTGATTATGGCAGGATCTGTCTTGAGACGCCGGAGGATGAAGGGCTGGGTCATACGTCGGAGCCGTTCTGCTTGCTCCAAATCCCGATACGTCTCGATCGGCAGGGCATAGTTCTCGTGGAACTTGATGGCAGAGCCCAGGTATCCAGGGTTGAGAAAGTCCATGATCGACCACAGTTCGGACAGGCGGTTTTCCACCGGTGTTCCGGTGAGAGCGATCCTCTGCTCGGCTTTTAGCCTCTTTACGGTCTTGGTCTGCTTTGCGACGGGATTTTTGATGTTCTGGGCCTCGTCGAGGACAACGTGCTGCCAGCAGACCATCGATAGAACGTCTTCGTCTCGCTGAGCTGTTGCGTAAGTGGTGACGACGAGGTCATAACTTTTCGCTTCTTTTGCAAAGGCATCCTCTGATAGCCGATCTATTCCGTGATGGATCATCACCTTGAGCGAGGGTGCGAAGCGCTCTACCTCGCGTTGCCAGTTTCCAACTACCGACATGGGGCAGATTAAGAGGGTGGGTCCGGGAAAAGCTCCGATAACTCGTTCGTGGAGAAGGAAGACGATAAGTTCGATCGTCTTACCAAGCCCCATATCGTCCGCAAGGCATGCTCCAAATCCCAGCTTGCGAAGATAGCATAGCCAGGATAGGCCCTTGGCCTGATAGTCGCGGAGGGTTCCTTTGAAGCTCGCGGGCACATCGATCGCCTCGATCTCACCTTTTCCGGAGAGACGGCTCAGCATATCACGGATGCGCCCCTCTGCCTCGACCTGTAAGACGGGAAGATCACCCCCGATGCTCTCCTCGGCGCCAAGTCCCAGGCGCATCGCCTCCTCCAAATACATCTTGCCCGCTCCGTCTTTGCGCCTTTTCTCAAAGAACCTTATCGCAGCCTCTATCTCCTCTGGAAGTAGCTCCACCCATTCTCCCCGGACCTGGACCAGGGGGACCTTGAGATCGATCAGCTCACTAAGCTCCGTCTCGGTGAGGGTCGCTTCGCCCAAGGCCACCTCCCAGTCGTACTTCACGATCGACTTTAGCCCGAAGAGGCCCCGGCTTATGAGAAGATCGGTCTCGACATCATCTTCGGGCTCTTTCAGCCTGAGCCTCAGGCCAAGACGTTCACCCGGTTTTTCCCACCAGGACGGGAGAAGGACGCCAAAACCGTTCTGTTCCAGGAGGGGCGCAGATTCGCGCAAGAAAGAGTAAGCCTCCTTTGTTTCCAGCTCGAGGCCCGATGGACAGGCATTTTGGAGACACCTTTCAACCTGGGATGATATTCGAGATGCCTTGCCCAGGTCTGCCAGAAGCTGCTCCTGCGGATTTGCGATCTTTCTTCTGAGAAAAGTTGCGGTATCAGATCGGGCTTTCCAGACCTCTTCTGCCGGAACAAGGAGACTTTGGTCGTCTTTGGCCTGGAGGAAGATGCGGACCTGCCACATCCCACCGTTCTCCTCCTCCGGCCCCGAGGGCGCATCCAGCCTGAAACAGGTGCGGAAAGGCGCGTTTGGCGACGCGGGCTTGAGCTGAGAGTGCCAGCGTTGCATCTCCTTTGAGAAGGCGTTCAGCTCTCCGGTTGCGGCTTTGAGTGCAGGATCTTCATCGACGAGGGCTTGAAGGAATTGATGTGGCAAAGGTGTGACCTTGGGAGATCGATCGCCGAGGTGTGGCTCGAGATGGGTCTTTTTGGTCCTGAGGGACCAGCGCACAAAGAGATCAACTGCCTGGTTGATGAAGCTCATCACCAACTGCTGAGGGTTTGACCTGTCTTTTTGTCTTGATTTCTTTTTTGAACCGCTTTGCTCCTCGAAAGCCCGACAGCTGTGAGGAAGGGACTTCGAGAGCATATTGATCCGTCTCTGGTCTTCGTCGTCAATTACAGGCGCCCAAAGAGCACGACCATCTCTCGCCATGGGAGCAAACTGCTCTCGAGCAATGATCTCAAGAGAGAACCTTGCAGCTGCAACCCAAAACTTGAGAGAACTTGCGAAGACGATTCCGTGCGGTGGATGAACGGGCAGATCTAGCAATAAATTGAAGGCCGCAAAGGGGTCGAAGGCCAGAGCATCAATGTACCAGGGAAAAAGGCCCGAGGGCTGTTCTATACCGCGATCATCTCTGACGAGCCATGGTGACGGAAGCGGCCCCCTTTTAGTTCCAGGTAGCCTGAAAATTCTCGTCTCGATCCCGGAGGGTGTCTGCCCAAAGATGGCCACCATCTCGTCACGCAGCATTTCTTTCGGGACTGAGAAAGGATGGGGTCTAGGTTTTGGTTTCTTGGCCTGTCGTCCCCGCGACGCCGGAATGGTCAGCGGAAGCACCGACGACTCGGCCCAAAGATAAAAGCGGGCGTTATCCCAGACTGCGTGTAAGACGAGCATGCTCTTAGCAGAGGATTTCAGTTGCACCGTATATAAGTAAGGTCTGCTCCAGGTGAGAACACAGCTACGCTGCCCCGACTTGCCTCGGCGCTCGACTCGAAACGGACACTCGATAATTTATCCTCGAATGGATGCTATGACTGCAATGAGAAGATTTTTGCCCTCCCGCGCATCTCAACAGCTATTTTGTTCTCACGACCCAGCCATCCTAAAGCACCATAGATTTCTTCACGCCTTAAGGTGGTGGCTTTCGTAATATCACCGATGGTGCTCGGACCATTCTGATCGAGGGCTTCCCACACGAGTCCCGCTTTCTCGCCGAATAGCGATTCAACCGTCGTTTCCGTCATGTCAATTCACGCTCGGTTAGGTATAGTACCCTTTTGAGATAAATAAGATATATAAGTTATCAACCATTTGAGGGTGCAGTACCCATACTCAAAATCTTCAAATAAAACAAAATTCATGATAGATATCGAGCGTGAATAGGCATGAAAGCGATAGGAATCGTAGGAAGTCCGAGAAAGAATGGTAACGTCGATACATTGGTCCAGACCGTATTGGATGGAGCCAAAGAGGCTGGCCATCAGATCACGAAATATAATCTCAATGAGATGAAGTACTCGGGCTGTCAGGCATGCAACTACTGCAAGAGCCATGATAACTGCCGGCTGGATGACGATGTCTCAAAGCTTCTAAGGGATATAACGGAGGCTGATGCGGTAGTATTTGGATCGCCAATATATTTCTACCTGTTCACCGGGCAATTCAAGCTCATGGAGGATAGGATGTATTCGTTTATCGATGCAGGATTCAACTCGCGCCTGAGGTCCGGAAAGAAAGCAATAATCGTGACAAGCCAGGGCAATCCAGATCTGGCGGCCTTTGAAAAAGCAGCATCGGACTTTGCCGGGATATTAAAATTACTGGGATTTGAAGTAGCCGAGATCATCAGCATGGCAGATGGCGGTGCACCGGATGCCGTCCTGGCGAGAAAAGATCTTTTGGATAAGGCGAAGTCCGCCGGACTGGCTCTTTGAACATTCGGCAAAATGGTTTCCTGGGCCAAGCTACTTGCACCTTTCTAGAGTGGAGACTCTCAAACCAATCAATCTGATCTTTTTATTGCCCCTCAAGAAGGCATCAATCAATCTCCTGGCATTATTTCTGAGAATAAACAAGTCGTTCGTCAGAAAAGACAAAGATTTGGCGCGAGTATAGGTATCAAAATGCTGATACCTGACTTTAATGGTTATGGTCTTGAAGCGAAATCCATTATCAATCAGCTCTTTATGTACCTCCTCTGCTAGCTCATCTAGAATCCCGAGAATTTGACCTTTATCATCTATATCCTTCTCGAAGGTCACTTCTCTTCCTATAGATTTTGTTTCATATCCCTCGATGACTTCTCTGTGATCGATACCATTGGCATATTCATGAAGCTTAGTGCCCCAACTCCCAAAGAGTCTCACTAATAGTTCAGGACTTACAGCTGCCAGATCAGCTATGGTCTCAATCTTGAGATCCTTTAGCCGTTCCTCCGTCTTGGGTCCCACACCCGGTATCTTCCTGACCTTCAAAGGGGAAAGGAAATCCTTAGCCACCTCTTCTCTGATAACAGTCAGACCATATGGTTTCTTGTAATCGGAACCGATCTTTGCAAGCATTTTGTTTGGCGCCACACCTATAGAGCATGTCAATTTTTCCTTCTCCAAAACTTCTTCTATCAAATTCTTGGCAAATTCTGCTGCTTCTTCAAAGCTGTTTACTCGACTTGAGATATCGAGATAGGCTTCGTCGATGCCTGCCTGTTCGAGTTTATCGGCATGACTTCTCAGGATTTTCATTATACTGGTGGATGCTTTGACGTAGAGATCGAAGTGGGGTCTGAGATAAACGCCATCCGGGCAGAGTTTCCAGGCTCTGGATATTGGCATGGCTGACCTAACGCCGAACTCTCTGGCTTCGTAAGAGGAGCTGCTCACAACACCCCTACCTTTGCCCTCTTTTGGATCAGCTCCAACTATCACGGGCAGATCCCTTAATTCTGGATGCTCCCGGACTTCAACAGAAGGGAAGAAGGCATCCAGATCGACATGGAGAATTACTCGCATTCTACTGATCAACACGGATGATATGATTTCAAGGATATTGCATTTGCGAATAAGACCGTTTTGTTCGCAAGGTGAGAAATAACGGACGCTCAGATAGCTACATTTGAAATAAATAATCCAGATCGCCTACCGTCGGCGATCTGCTGCGCGGAATCATCCGCCAACGCCCTTCTGTCCCCTTCTCTCTTCAGCTCTCGAAGCGACGCCAGAGGTTCCGGCTGGCTTGCGTGACCACGCGGACCTCTCCGCCTCCGGCGTAGATCTCGTACTTCCAGACGCCGGTCCCGTCGAGGGATATGGCGAAGGGTACTTCACATCCCAGATCAAAAAGGAGAAACGGATGGACAAGAAGATGAACGAGAAGATGGACGAAATATCGCCGCAAGACCGAAAGATCAGTCCCGGAAAGGAAAAAGCAGGATTCGAAGACTCGACGATGATCGAGGCGAACAAGGACGCTCGGACATGGGCAACGATCTGCCACCTCAGCGCCCTCTCCACTTTCGTTGGAATACCTCTTGGAAACATCCTGGGCCCGCTGGTGATCTGGCTGCTGAAAAGAAACGATCACCCCTTCGTTGACGACCAGGGAAAAGAAGCGCTCAACTTTCAGATATCGATGACCATCTACGGGATCATAGCCGGGATCCTCGTCATCCTGCTGGTGGGAATCGCCCTCCTGGCCCTGGTGGCGATAGCCGACTTCATCCTGGTGATCGTCGCCTCGATGAAGGCCAACGACGGCGAACTTTACCGCTACCCCTTCACCATAAGGCTGATCCAGTGAAGATGGAAATATGGGCAGGGACGGAACGAACCGATCACTCGACGCCCTTGGCCGTAATTCGCAGCTCCGCGGTCGCGCCCTCGGGCATGGACCTGTGCTTCATAAGCCTTGCCAGCCTCTTTCCCTCGCCCCTCTTCTCCAGGAAGATCGATGTCTTGGTGGCGTGATCCATCGCCATCCCGCCGAGGGGCCTGAGGGTTCCGGTCTCGATCTCCATGTAGACCTGGTTTGTGACGACCACCGGGATTCGGTGCCTTCTTGCCATCTCCTGAAGCTCGCCGAGCTGCGCCGCAAGAGCCCTCCTCACGGGCCTGTTGTCATCGCCCTCGAAGGCCGCCCTGTATAGAGACGTCGCCGAGTCGAGGATCAAAAGGCCGAACTCCTTATTCATGATCTTGGTGGCGTCTTTTATTGAGGCGTGCTGCTGCTCCAGGTTCAAGGGCTCGAAGACGACGATCTTAGCGCCGACCTCCTTCGCCCCCTCTCCCGCGATCTGCCTGAACCTCTCGACCGAAAAGCCCTCGGTGTCGATGAAGATCACCTTGAACCCGCGGGCTACGGCACCGACCGCCAGCTGCAAAAGTATGTTCGTCTTGCCGGTCCCGGCCTCGCCGTAGATCTGGGTTATGATCCCAGGCTCAAAACCACCGCCAAGGAGCCAGTCCAGCCCCTCACAGCCCGAAGGCAACCTCTCCTGCATGATCACCCATTCACCCATTTTGCATCTTGCGGCTCATTCGAACTGCTCGATTAGCTCTTCCAGCCGGTTCATCGCCTCGATCTCCTTTGGCCCGCCGCACCGGTTCACGATCCGCCTGATCTTGAAGATCTCTTCGAGGTAGAGGTCGCTTTTGAGGGCGACGTAGCGGGTCGCGGCTACGGCAGCCTCGACGACCAGGTTGATCCCCCGGTTCACGGCCCGAAACTCCCTCTTCAGGACTTCGCCCTTGACGAACTCGACCTGCGGGAGGGCGATGTCCAGATTCTTCGGCTCGCACTTGAAGAGGGCCCAGGCCTCGGCGTCCTTGAGGGTCAGCTCCCCGTCCCTTTCGACAAACCTCTCCTCCGGGATATCGTTTAAGGCGGTCTCCACAAAGAGCATCGGATCGTGGGATACGTTGGCGACGAACTTGCCTCCAGCCATTATGTTCTCGTAGGTGTGGGACCCGACAAAGAGCCTCACAGAGATCAGATCGCCCTTTTTAATCAGCCCCAGGGGCGCTGCGTTGAAGACCCCCTTTTCGTTCTCTGTGGTGGCTATGATCTCGTTTATTCCGTCGAATATTCCAAGCTCTTCGATCTCCTCAAGATCGTAAATCATCATTCTTCACTCCTCAGAATGGTGCTCCTGATCAGGGCTATGAACAGGGCTGCTCCGATCAGGTCAGCCGTGGACCCGGGGTTTATGTCCTCCTCCACGAACTTTCGGTCCAGCTCCTCGGCCAGGCGAAGCGTCTCTTGAACTTCAAGCCCCAGGATCGATCCTGCCCTCCTCGACACCTCCTCTGCCTTCTCGATGCCGAACTTCGAGGCCACGAGGCTGTCGGGGACCTCTGCCAGGGCCTCGATGTACGTCATCACAACCCCGTCGTTTAAGCCCAGCTCTGCAACCCTTCTTGCAAGAAGGCGAGCGAGCTCGAAGCTCCTCCCAAACCCCGTCGACCACTCCCTAGCCACCAGGTCGTGACCCTGGGAGAGGCGCATCAGATCCAGGAGGGTTCTCCCCTCCGAGCGGACCCGATCGGCAGCATTGGGGTCCTTCAGGCTCAAATCTTCCACATCCGCAACCCTTGCTCCGGCGATCGTGAAGGCGGTGTAAAACTCTGCTGAGTCCTCTGCGGTCGTCTCCTCCAGAACTCGAGCGACCTCGGCCTTCAAATCTCCGTTTCTACCCGCGGCCATCGCCAGGGGTACGAGGAGCGCGACGGAGCCGAAGTGGGTGTTCTGGAACAGGCCCCAGCTCTTCCAGGATGAGACCGCTCGTCTGATCAGGGCGCCCGTCGACTCTGACCCCAGGGCCGCATCCCTGAAGGCCGGGTATGCTGCAACCGCGCTGATCAGGAAGTGGTGAAATTTGATCTCATCGAAGTCGTGGCCCCGATCGACGTTCCCCGGCTTTGGGCTCGAGGATAGCTCGATCAGCATCGCGAGCATTGCCGCCTGGGCCACGCGGTCCGGACTCGTCTTCATGCCTTCAGCAGATCCTCGGCCAGCTTCTTCTTCAGCCTCATGTACTCATCGGGAGCGATCCCGTGCCTATCCAGGACCGCGTCCCTCATGAAACAGGGCTTTGTGATCTTGCAGCACCAAGCTAGGCTTCCAAAGCAAGTGCCATCACCGGGCTCCAGCGGCGTGCCCTTCGTCAGCGCGAGCTTCCTTTCGACGAACTCTTCGGGAGAGATGTTGATCTTCTTGAGAGCTCCGAGGAGGGGGCAGTTTTTCACCGGCGGGCAGCAGAAGGCCATGCCTCGCAGGTCGCCCCCGGAACAGATGTGCTTTGGAGCGTTGTACCAGCCCACAAGATCGTGGAACCTCTTGAGGGTATCAGTGAGCCAGGCGACAAACTCGGGGTCGGCATCGTCGGAGAGGGATATCATATCAGCTCCCATAGAGAGGATGTTCCTTGCGTCCTGGAAGTCGCCGACGTCGCACCTGACCATCAACGGAGGCGCTCCGCCATCGGATATCTTCTTAACGATTTTGGGCGCCATGGGACCAAGGCCCCGAAGGTCGAGATGGAGTATGTCGACGCCTGCTTCCTTCAGTTCCCGAGCCAACGATCTCAGATCCTCAACGGCGTCGGGCCTGACCCTGACCGAGAGGGTGGCTCCCGAATTTTTTATCGCTCTGACGAGGTCGGCGATCCCGTCCTTTAGGGGAAGTTCCACTTCCATGAGGTGCCCTTCTTGGGCTGCCATCTTCGCCGTCTCCGCGAGGTCTTCGAGTTTTCCCCCCACGATCGAAACCCCCAGGGCGGATCGGGTGCGGCGCTCATCCATCGCCATCTTTATTTCAGAGGGGGCGACCTCGCCAAGGTTGAAGCGTCCCAGCATGATCAGGCCTACCGAGCCATTGAAGCTGCCCAGATTGTGGGAACCATTCGGTGATATGATCGCAACAGGATCGTCCAGATTCATGTATCCGATTTTCAACATCAATGTCGGGCCCCATGACGACTCTCCTGGTTGACATATCAGCTTTTCGGCTTAATCGTGGATCCTGAGCGGTCCAATATCAGATGCAAGATATTTTTATAATAATGTATGCTGGGTTTCTATCCAACGAAGGGGATCTTCTAAATTTATTGTTTTCAGGGTTAAATGACCGCTAAAGCAAAAAAATTGGATTTTCGAATTGGTCACGCTTTTTTTGGCAGAACCATCGGCTTTCCGCAGCAGACAAGCTGGCCTGCGCCAGCTTCCTTGACCTCAACCACGTTGCCGCAGACCTCGCACCTGTAGACCTCACCCACTTTGGTCAATTCGTCTCACCTCTGATCACTAAGTTTGTCGCTTTTTACCTTAAGTCTTTTTTGCTGCCAGTTTCGATCCTTGCTGGCCGATCTCCCTATACTCCTCTATGGCGAGAAGGTCGCCCAAGTCCTCGATGTAGGTGTCAAAGCCCGCCCGAAACCGCCACGATATCGAAGTCGTGCATTTCAGGCGCATTCTCGACCTGGTCCAGGTATCCGCTCCTTTCCAGCTTCAGATAATCAAACCCCATGTCGATGGCGCCTACGTTTGCGATCTTCACCTTTCCATCCCACCGGAATATGCTGACCGTTCCGTCGCCGAAGTGGAGGTCGATGTCGATTATGAGCACCTTTTTGATCCGTTGCGGGTTCGGGCTCCACAAACTCGCAGCCTTCCAGCTCCAAAGCGGGCAATCTCGTGCGACCGGGGTTTTCCACCGGGTTGGTGTGATATCATTCTTCGGACTTTTTGGAGGATACCATCCTCATGATCCGCTCTCGAATTCGATAAAATACTCGAGCACATCGGAATTTTGGGTTGGACAACCATCAAACCCGCTTCCAGCCTCAATCGGCCTCGAGCATTATTGGACCCTGGCTGTAGTCGAACCTGTTCGCCCTGAAGATGTTAGGAGTTACGCAATTGGCGGTCGATCTGGGAGTCAAATGCATAATAATTATCACCAATTGGAATGAATTAAGTTTTTAGGCCCCATCATGAGATATTTGCTCAAGATCTTCCACATTCAGCAATCCAACCGGGTAAGTCCTACCCTTCCCTCACTTGCAACGTCGCCTTTGACGCTCCTGCTCCGGACGGCCTCGATTATGGTCCACGAATCGATCCTCTCGTGAATGTGGAGGGATACAGTCGGGATCTTAAAATTGGTGTGCTCGGCCTTCCCCGCTCAAGAGAAGTGGGGGGCTTGAAGCTTGTTCAGCCCCTCTAATGCGAGATCTTTTCCGTGCCAGAGCTCTTCAATTTCCGGGTTCAGCTCGATCGCCCTTTCGAAGCAGTCCAGAGCCTCAGAGTATCTCCCCAGTTTCAAGAGCGATTGGCCCTTCGTATCCCAGGCCTCAAAGCTCTCAGGGTTTATCTCCAGGGATCTATTCACACAACTTAGGGACTCGTTGTATTCGCCCAGAAGGTGTAAAGCCCAAGCTTTATTGTTCCAGGCGGCAGAGTGTTCAGAATTTAGATCGATTACTCTGTTATACGCCTCGATCGACTCGTTGTCTCTTCCCAAAGCATTGAGCGCATTTCCTCTGTTGTTCCAGGCATCGACGTACTCAGAATCAAGCTCGATCGCCATGTCATAGGCTTCGATCGACTCGTTGTACTCGCCCAAAGCATAGAGCGCATTCCCTCTGTTATACCAAGCATAAACGTACTCGGGATCAAGCTCGATCGCCATGTCA
>JBFESM010000038.1:0-11561 GCA_041548445.1 Methanothrix sp.
AGGTTCAGGTGCACGGAGTGCGGCAGGTGTTGTTATTCGCCGGGCGCGGGCCTCTACCTGGAAAAAGAGGACATGGAGCGGATCTGCCAGCACCTCGGCTGGTCGATGAAGAGGCTGAAGAGCCTCTGCAGGCGCGACAAGTCCCTGGGTGCCTGGGCTCTGAAGCAGCCCTGCCCCTTCTACGACCCCGAAAAGAAAGGGTGCACCATCTACCCCGCGCAGCCACTTACCTGCACCCGCTACCCTCTTCACCCGGCCCTGAGGGAGATGCCCTACAACCTGGCCGTCGACGCCTTCTGTCCCGCAGCCAGGGATTTTGTGAAGGAGACCCTGGGCTGGTGGATCGTCTGCGAGACGAACTGGGCCCGGATTCTGAGAGATATTATGGAAGAAGAAGAGGAGGAGAGAAATAAGGATTTGAGTGGGTGATAAAGAGGTCAGAACATCTCTCTATGGACCATCTGATCCACGATCTCGCAAAATCCATCCCCAAACTCGGAGATGGCCACGTAATCCGACTCCGTCTTCAGCTCCGGCACGCCGTTGGCGACGGACGCCCGAAACCCCGCGACTTTGAACATGGGCAGGTCGCTTATGCTGTCGCCCACCGCAGCGACCTCGTCCCGACGAAGGCCGAGCCGGTCCATCACATTCTGCAGGGCCCGCCCTTTGTCCACAGTTCTGTCTTTTATGTGGACGGCAAAGCCGCTGTCGACGAGGTCCGCCTCCAGCCCCCAGTCTTTGAGGTGGGATGCGGCCTCCTCGACGTTGAAGTTTGACTCGACGACGAGGTCGGTCATCCGATACCGCGAGTCCATTCGAGTGAGGGGGTAGACCTCTTTGAGGCGAAGGTAAGCCTCCTGGCAGATCGAGGGGTCGGATAAAAGCTCCACATCGCCCTCGCCCCAGGATATGACGCCGCCGTTCTCGGCGATGAAGATCCGGGAGGTTCCGAGGAGGACCGCCGCAGCTCTTGTGAAACAGTGGACGTTTCCCGTCACCAGGATGACCTGGGCGCGGGAGTTCAGACTTTGAACCGCCTCCACCGCCGGTGGGGAGAGGAGCCTCTTATCGTCAGTGAGGGTCCCGTCGATGTCGAGGGCGACCGCCCGGATCAATCCATTAACCCCGCTGTGGTCACCGAGAAGACCGCTTCGCCGTCGGGGAGGTTTGGCGAGTCCACGAGCCTTGCGATCCTCTTTTCGCCCTTGGACTTTCTTAGGTATATCCTGAATGTGGCGGTGTGGCCAACTATGTGACCGCCGACGGGCCTTGTCGGATCTCCGAAGAAGGCGTCAGGCTTTGCCATCACCTGGTTTGTCACCAGGACTACGGCGTTGTTCAGGTCTGCAAAACGCACCAGGGTGTGGAGGTGCTTGTTCAGCTTCTGCTGCCGATCGGCGAGGGTTCCCCTGCCGACGTACTCGGCCCGAAAGTGGGCGGTCAGTGAGTCTTCGATCAGAAGCTTCACCGGCTTTCCGGACTTTTTAAGCTTCTCGGCGAGGTCGAGGGCGCTCTCGGCCAAGAGGATCTGATGGTTGGAGTTGTAGGCTCTGGCCACGTGTATGTTCTTCAAAAACTCCTCGGGGTCCCAGGGATTGTCAGGATCCTCAGAGGGTGGGAGGCCCTCCACCATCTGGACGATCCTCTCGGGCCTGAAGGTGTTCTCGGTATCGATTATTATCACGGAGCCGTCGAGTCCACCCATCTCAAGGGGGAGCTGGACCTTGACGGCCATCTGGTGGGCCACCTGGGTCTTGCCGGACCCGAACTCGCCGTAAAGCTCCACGATCGCCTGGGTCTCAAACCCTCCGCCCATCAGGGCGTCGAAGGTCTCGCTGCCGGTCGTAACCTTGCCGACGAGCCTTCTCCTCTCCATCACCTGGTCGCCGGTCTCAAAGCCACCGATGTCTGCGGCCTCCCTGGCGGAAGCGATGATCTTGGACGCTGTCGATTCGCCCACGTCGGCGCAGGCCGCAAGCTGGGCGGGCGAGGCCACCGCCAGGGCCTCGACGCTGTTGAACCCGGCCTCCTTCAGCTTCTCCGCTGTGGCTGGACCCACCCCAGAGAGATCTTCCAGTAATATTTCAGCCATATTTCACCAATCCTCAATGGACCAAAAGACCCTTCTCGACTTTAACCCCTTTACTCGGGCGGGGCGAAAGTAACTTTGGTGCTCCACCCGCAGCTGACCTCCAGTTCGCCGTTCCAGCCCTCCTTCGCCTGGCAGTCGACGAGCTCGACCCGGGAGCCGAGGTCGAGGTTCTCTATCAGCTGGACGTGGTCGTTCCAGAGGGCGACCCTCACCCTTCCGGTATCGTCGGAGACGTAAATGTTGGAAACCCTCCCGACGGTGCCGTTGTCTCGCTCAAACTCCCGGACCTCACCGAGGCCGGTGACAAAGCCGGATATGCTGTAGATCGATCCGGGAGCAAGCTCCGAGACCGGTGTGATCTTCTCCTCGTACTCGACGGAATCTTCGCTTTTTCTAACCACCGAGTAGCCCCCTGCCTGGATCTCGACCTGGCCGTACCTCTCCCGCGAGAGGGCGTTAATCACTTCCAGGGTCTCGCCTTCATGAAGGTCCATCTCTGCCTTCTCGTCCCAGAGGGTGAGCCTGATCTTGCCGGAGTCATCCCCGAGGGTGACGGACCGAACTCTGCCGACGGAGCCGTCCCGCCGCGTGAACTCGCGAACAACTCCTGGGTCGACGACCTTTGCGAGGAGGTTGATGTCGCCCATGTCGGACCTTATTTCAGAAATTTTGTGAGGCTCGACCCTCGTCTGAATCTGGGCCTCGACCTCCTCAAACCCGCCCCGATCGACCGTCACTTCGGTCCCGAAGTACCCCTCTCTCGTGAAGCCTCTGATCCTGAAGGTCTGATCGACCGCGAGCTCGCCGCTGGATACGGCCTCGACGAGCTCGTCCCAGAGGACTATCCGGACCGTCCCGGTCTCGTCGCCGAGGGAAAGGTTCGCAACCCTGCCGGCAGATCCGTCGCTGCGGGCGAACTCGTGGACCTCGGAGATGGATATGATCTTGCCGACGAAGGTGACCTTGCCGGTCTCGGGCCTGATCCGATCGATCTTCAGCTCGACCTCGCCGAACTCCCGGGCGACGAGCATCGCCGCCGTCCTCCGGTCGCAGAGCTCGCCCATGAGCTGGACCTTCTCTTCGACCCTTTGCTCGAACTCCTCGGGCGAGATCTGACCAGATATCTGGTCGTAGATCTCAATGATCTCCTGGTCCATCGTGTCCACCTTCAGGCCTTTCCGGTCGGGGCCGTCGTCTCGGAAGGGCGCTTGAGATAGGATGCGTCGCACCGAGAGACGAAGAGGTCGCAGACCCGGGCAGGGTCGCCGTCCATCAAGACCGCACCGTCGTCGATCAAAACCGCCCTGTGAGATATCTCCCGGACGAAGTCGACGTGATGGCTGACGAGGAGGATGGTGGTTTCAAACTCGGCGTTGATCCGCTTTATGGCGTTGGAGACGTCCCGGAGGGTTATGGGGTCGATGTCCCCGAAGGGCTCGTCGAGGATGAGGATCTTGGGGTTTGATGCCATGATAAGGGCAAGAGATACCCTAACCTTCTCGCCGCCGCTGAGCTGGTGGGGGTACTTGTCCAAGACCGAGATGTTGAGGTCCAGAACCTTGAAGACCGGCTCGGCGTACTTTTTCGCCTCAGTCGCTGGAAACCTTGGGAATAGCTCACCGAAGACCTCTTTGGTGAGGCCGAGCTTGTCCAGGACTCCTTTCGCATCCTCCTCCGTCATGTCGGTGAGGGTGTAGATCACGTCCAGAACCTTGTCGCTTATGCCGAGGTCGTCTGCCACCTTCCGGGCGTGCTCGATGACGTCCTGGCCTTTGACCCCTAGCTTGTAGCCGATCTGCTCCAGGACCGTCTCGCGGGGGGAGAGGGCGAACTCCTGATACATTATCCCGATGTTTCTTCGAACCTCCATCCTCTCCCGCGAGTACTCCACCATGTCGACCCAACTGTCTGCGAGCTTGTAGAGGACAGAGCCCTCATCGGGCCGCGCAATGCCCTGGATGATCTTGAGGAGGGTGGTCTTTCCCGCGCCGCTGGAGCCGATCAGGGAGGTGATCTCGCCCTCCCTTATGTCCAGGTTCAGGTCCTCGATCTTCAAAACCTCGCCCGTGCCGACCAGGTAGTTTCTCTTGTAGAGGTTCACCACCTTGATGACGGGAGGGGCGTTTGGCCTTGGAGTGAGGAGGTCGGCCTCGCCGAGGAGGGATAAGAACCTGTCCAAAACCTCCCCTGGCTTTCCATCATCCCGGATCTCGCCCTTGTCCAGCCAGATCAGCCTGTCGGTCAGGTACCTGTGAACCTCGGGAAGGTGGGATACGACGACGATGGTGATCCCGAGCTTCTGGTTGACGTTCTTGATGGTGTCGAGTACCTCCTGCTTTGTCGCAGGACAGGCCATGGTGGCGGGCTCGTCCAGGAGTAGGAGCTTCGGCTTTTTGGCCAGCTGCCTTGCGATCAGTAGCCTCTGCTTCTCGCCACCGCTCAGGATGGTGGCGAGCTGCTTCGCCTTTTTCTGCAAACCGACGAGCGTCAGATACTCCATCGCCTCGGACATCACCTCCTCGTATTCGAGGTCGTATTTCGTGGGGATCATCTCGTAACCGGTCTTGCGAGAGTATACCCGCTTTGCCACGTTGTTCAGGGCGGACTCGGTCCAGAGGCCGAAGTCCCTCTGGAGGTGGATGGCGGTGACCTGCCTTTGCTTTTGCGTAATATCCGACCCCGAGTCGGGCTTGATCTCGAGGCCGTCGATCTCGATTTTGCCGGAGTCGAAGGTCTCGACGCCGCGCAGGATCTTCATGAGAGTGCTCTTGCCGCTGCCGCTTTTTCCCACAATTCCCAGGATCTCGCCCTCTTTGGTGGTGAAGCTCACCCCTTTCAGGGCCTCTACTTGTTGATCTTTGAGCTGGTAGACTTTAGATAAATTCTCAACCTTGAGCAATATCAAAACCTCCTCATATCTTCATCTTTGCAAATCCGGAATTTGACGTAAATTTTTTGGTGGATGTTCATCTCGCGCAGCCTTCAGTCGATCTCGGCTCACGGCGGATTCGGCCTGTGAAGGATCGTAAACTTTGGATCGGCCGGTTCCCGACCGATCCGGCGACCTCATCGGATCTTTGTTCCTGGTGGTGCCGCCTTCTCCGGGGCCAGCAGGATCGCAGAGTCTTCCAGGTCTGCGGCCAGAAGCATCCCCTGGGACTCGACGCCGAAGAGCTTGGCGGGCGCGAGGTTGGCCAGGACGACGATCTCTCGACCCACCAGATCCTCGGGAGTGTGGGTCATGGCGATCCCGGCCACGATCTGCCTCTCCTCGGACCCTATATCGACGATCAAGCGGAGGAGCTTGTCTGAGCCCTTGATCCTCTCTGCCTCCAACACCACCCCGATTCTGATGTCAAGGTTCTTGAAATCTTCATACTTTATGGTGTTCATCTTCTCTTCACCCTTCTTCTTTCCCTTCTTCGCTTCAAGGCTCGTTATCCTTTCCCTGAAGATCTCGTCAAGGCCCGATACCATCGAGTCGTCCATCTTGTTGAAGATGTGCTCGGGGACGCCGAGCCCCTGTCCCGCATCTATGGGAACGAGGGCGTCGTCGAATAAGGCGCGAGCCGCGCTCCCCGCAAGGCCCAGCTGCCTCCAGGCCGACTCCATCGCGGCCGGCATCACCGGCTGGAGCATGATAGCCAGGGCCTTTGCGATCAAAAGGCAGTTTCTCAATACGGCGCCGCACCGGGCCCGGTCGAATTTAGCGAGCTTCCAGGGCTCGTTCGCCTGGAAGTAGGTGTTCCCATAGTCCGCGAGAGACATGGCGCCGTCGACCATCTTCTTGAACTCGTACTCCGCGAGGGCCGCCTTCACCTCAGAGAGGGTCGCCTCGATCTTCGACGTGACCTCTGGATCGAGGTCGCCCTCGGGGACGGCCCGGTCGAAGTTCTTGGAGGTGAAGGTGACTGCCCTGTTGACGAAGTTGCCCAGGGCCCCCACCAGCTCGCCGTTCACCTTCTCCCCGAAGACCGTCCAGGAGAAGTTCAGCTCTTTCGTGTGGGAGGTATAGGAGGCGAGGTAGTACCGCAATAGGTCGGGAGAAAGCCCCTTCTCCAGGTAGTCGTCGATCACCCAGACGACGTAGCCCCTGCTCTTGGAGAATGTCTTGTTATCGATCTTCAGCATGCCGCTCGCGACGACGGCGCTCGGTAGGGTGTAGCCGGCCCCGTTCAACATCGCTGGCCAGAAGATGCAGTGGTGGTATACGATGTCGCCTCCGATGAAGTGTACGATTCTAGAGGGATTTCTCCAGTAGCTCTCCCAGTCGCCCCCGGTCCGCTTCGCCCACTCCTCGGAGAAGGAGATGTAACCGATGGGCGCGTCCACCCAGACGTAGACTACGAGCCCCTCCTGGCCGGGGAACTTGACGCCCCACTCGAGGTTTCGGGTGATGCACCAGTCTTTCAGCTCCTGCTTGACCCACTCGAGGGCGTAGTTTCTGGCGTTGGAGGTGCCACTCAGCCCCTCGAGGTAATCGATCAGAAAGTCGCTGAAGGCAGAGAGCCTGAAGAAGTAATGCTTCTGGGTCCGGTACTCCGCCTCGCCTCCACAGACCTTGCAGAGGGGCTCGGTGATCTCACCGGGCTCGAGGTGGCGGCCGCAGCCCTGGTCGCACTCGTCGCCTCTTGCGGGGGATTTGCAGTAGGGGCAGGTCCCCTCGACGTATCGATCGGGAAGGAAACGATCGCAGGAGGGACAGTAGGCCAGCTGAATCTCCTGGGGATAGACGTACCCCTCGTTCATCAGGGCTTCGACGATCGATTGGGTCCGACTGTGGTTGGAGGGGTCGTCAGTGTTTCCGAAGTAGTCGAACTCCACCTCCATGCGCTTGAAGACGTCGTCGAAGTGGTCGTGGTATCGAGTCACAAGCTCCGTGGGGGTCGTCCCCCTCTCCTCGGCGTTGACGACGATGGGGGTCCCGTGAGAGTCGGACCCGCAGATGAATATGGGGTCTTTTCCCATCTTCTTCAAGCCCCGAACGTAGATGTCGGCGGGCACGTAGGTCCTCAGGTGCCCGATGTGACAGGGGCCGTTGGCGTAGGGCAGTCCACAAGTTACGAGTATGGGAAGTTCGGATGAAGGCAAATCAGAACACCTGGCCAGGCTATGCCCAAACTTCCAGATATACGTTTCCCATCTCGAAAAATGGAGAGACTATCGAGCACGGCGCCACCGCCGAAGTGGTCAGCGCACTGGGCGGCGGGAACGATGTTCTGCCTGGGTTTCGCCCTTTGACCGTGAATGCGGGGCGCTTTGGCCCTTTCGTCCTTTGGTCCTTTGGTCTAGGCGAGAAGTCGTATGCCCGGCGAACTGCAACTTCATCGAGAAAACGAATTGAGCGCCGGAACCAGATATTCAATATTTCTGAACAATTGACGGTTCAGAGCAAATTACTTAAATGCCGAAATACATGAGGCTCGCAAGCCGAGATGGAGGATTCGCGAGACAGTTCATTCTAGTTATAAATTTGGCAGCATGCAAGTAAGCTGATTTGTGATATTCTAATTTGTGATCAGGTTTTCATGGATCCTCAAAGTTGAGAGCTAATAACAACGCAGGAACGTGTGGGCATGGAAAAAAGAGATCTGGTGAAGCAAGTCAGGGCGTTCGCAAGTTCAGAGTTAAGAATGAATATTTTACTTTGTTTAAAAAACAGTGAAAAAGATATAAACGACTTACAGAAAGAACTGGGCGGCAGAAACACCACAATTCTGCACGCGATCAAGGATATGAGCGATTCCGATCTGATTACCAAAAATCGATATGGATATAAGCTGACAAATCTCGGCAAAATAAAAACGAGCGTTCTGGACAACGTCATGAGCGTCTTCGAGAATCTGGAGAATAACCCCGATTTTTGGTTGAACCATGACATAAGCAGCATACCTCCAGAAATATTGGACAGGTTGAGCATGCTTTTTCAATCGGAGATTATATGTTCGGACCCCTCCACGCCTTTGAAGTGCCATGAGAGCCTGGTATCGATGCTGTCCAGGTCAAAGAAAATATGCGCAATTTTACCGGTCCTGATATTTCCGAAAGAATCCGACATATTTATAAACACTCTCAGAAAGGGAAGCCAGGTAGATCTTTTAATAACAGACAAAGTTGCAGGAACTCTTCTCAACGAAGACGGCATGTTAGAATCTGAATTTAAGAAGTCTCTCAGATTCGAGAATTTCAAGTTACGTCTGACCACCGATGACATAAAGCTGGCTTTAATAGTCACTGAATCTTTTGTTTACCTGGGGCTCTGGAGGCATGACGGGGTATACGACGTCGGGTCCGGGACGATTTATTCGGGAAAATGCGCCGTCACCTGGGGCTTGCAGCTATTCGAATATTTTTCAGAGAGTGCCTCCGATGTCGACGAGGATGAGTTGATGAAAGTGTCACCATCGCAAAAATTTTCGGCCTTCGACGGAACGCAAGCGGTCCCGTATACTGGACGAGGATCAAGCCTTGCGGAGGCCGATACCATCATGCTCGTCGAGGATAATGTGGGCCATTCTGCTTTTATCCGCCGGCTCTTCGACGAGTGCGATTCAAAATGGAACTTCCATCACGTCATGCACCTTCGGGATGCTTTGAGGTGGATCGAGGATAATAAAAATGGGTCTTTTATGGTCATCGCAGACTACCTACTTCCTGACGGCTGCGGCCTGGATCTGGCGGGGAATGCAGAGAATCCTCTGGAGGTGGGTTTTCCCCTGATAATCCTCACCGGTTTTGGCTCGGAGAAGATAGCAGTTCAAGCCTTCAAGTCCGGAGCCATGGATTACGTGGTGAAGGACGCAGAGAGCATCCAGAAGCTTCCGGAGATTGCAAGAGGGACTCTTCACAAGTGGTGTGAGTATAAACGACAAAAGCTTGATAATGACGATATCCAGGATCTCG
This sequence comes from Methanothrix sp., assembly GCA_041548445.1. GTDB lineage: Archaea > Halobacteriota > Methanosarcinia > Methanotrichales > Methanotrichaceae > Methanocrinis. The sequence continues at coordinate 8,999 of JBFESM010000038.1, forward strand.
GCGAAACAAGATCCGGTCAGAAAAGGGCGCTCAAAACCTAGCTCCCCAAAAAGACTTTCCGTCGTCCTTCGGCTTCTGGAACGCTCAATCCTCGGCCGTGGGAAGTGTGAAGAAGACTTTGGTGCCCTCCTCGCCCATCACCGAATCTATCCATATCCGACCGCCGTGAACCTCTACTATCCTTTTTACGATCGCAAGTCCGACACCGCTTCCCTCGGTGCTGGGGTCCAGCTTGTAGAAGAGGTCGAAGACCTTTTCTCGCTGAGCGGCCTCGATCCCGATGCCGTTGTCTTTGACGAAGAACGCGGTCTCGTCGCCGTTCCGTCTCCACCCGATCTCTATTTCGGGACTGATCTCGTCTCCCATGTACTTCGCGCTTTTCTCAGTCAGGTTCATCAGAACCTCGAGGGTCCTCAGCCAGCCCAGCTCGTCGACTCGTGCCTCGTCCGGGTGAAGACCAACGATCAGCGTTCCGTGGATGGGACCGTTCCACTGGTTGTCCAGGATGGGATGAGAACTCACCATTATCGGACCCTCGGGAAGGGCGAATATGCCAGTCGCATAATCTTCAGATGTGGTGTGGGCCATCAGGAGGTCGTCCTCGGGGAGATTCGCCAGATCCGGCGGAAGGGGGACCTCCCTCTCGGAATCGAGGTCTATGGCTTTTCCGTAAACCAGCCCCCCGACCTGTTGTAGAAGAGCATGAGGTTGACGTCGAGGTTTGCGAGGGTCGCTTCGCCCAGGTTCGCCTGGACGTACTCCTCGTTTCCGTCGATTACGAATTCGTACGTTTCATTCCAGGAAGACCAGTCACCTCTGATCCTGTTCAAGGCGGAAAGCTCTCCTTGCAGGGCTGAAACGATCACCCCAACCTCGCGTGAAGCCTCTTGGTCCTCCAGCTCTGAGAGGTTAGCGACCATCAATTGCCACATAAAGGCGCTGATGATCACCATCATAATCAAGACGATCGCGCCGGTGAAGACGAGAGTCCTCTTTCGCAAGGTAATGAAGCCTCAGCCTCAAGGGAAATCGGGTTAATCTCCTCTCCAGCAGAATAAAATCTCGTCAATGCGGTTCATGCCGGTTTAGGATACCGATTCCACTCGAACCAGTAAGTTTTAACCTCTTCAACCGTCTTCTGGAGATCGTCGAAGCTGAGGGGCTTTGTAATATAGCTGTTGACGTTGTTGGAATAGGCCTTCTTGAGATCGTCGTCGCTGGTGGAGGTGGTGAGGATCACCACGGGGATTATCCTCAGCCTCTCGGAACTCTTCATCTCCCGAAGGACCTCATGCCCGTCGAGCTTGGGAAGCCGGAGATCGAGCATCACCAGTTTTGGCAGGATTCCCTCCCCCGTGATCTCGTGGAGGTAGTCCAGCGCCGTTCTTCCATCCTTGACCCAGTCGATCTTGCCGGAAAATCCCAGACGTTCAAAGGTTCTAATTATCAGCATCGCGTGGGCGTTGTTGTCCTCTACGAGCAAAATGAGAAACGATTCGTCCGCCGTCTGGATGTCTCCAGATCCTTGGTCTTTGCTCATTTTCTCTTAACCCTCTTCATCTGTCAGATTCCCGTAATCTGCAATTGACAGGCCAAAACGTACGATACCAATCGATACTCACTACAATATGAACCTTCGTCCGGCCAACTCTCCTTTTCCCATGTTTAATGAATATAACCATTGAAGCATAATGATTATTCTTCTTTTTCATATGGGCACATGCGTATGTTTGTTTCGCCGTCTTCGGCGGGTCCATTCATGAGAGTGCTCGGACTTTTTCGGCGGCGAGGTAGAGCCTAATCCCGATCTTCCTATAAACTTGGGCGAAGGAGACAACGACTTTGTCCTTTGCATCCTCAAGCCCTAGCGGTCTGCCTATCGAATTCAAAGCGGGTGGAAGTCATGGGGAGCGAGAAGTGCGAAGAGAGCCGGATCACGCCGCGAGATTCCGGCCGAGGGACCGCATTTTTCGGCGAGGTGGACTATAACTTCTGTTCGGCGGCCGGGCGGCGCGGGCACAGGGATGGGCTGGAGGCCACCAAATGGATTTTAGGATCGTCTCAAGAGGGTTTGTGTATCACGAAACCGCATTTCGTGATTCACAAATGCAGGGGATCGAGACGCGCCCGCAAGCCCTCACGCCCGCATCCCCCTCCCCACGAGATTTTCGGCGTCCTTCGCCTTGATCTCGCCCGAGATCAGCTTCGACAGGAGAGCACCTTGGAGGCCTGCAGCCTGGATGGACATCCCCGGATGTGTAGAAACTGATCGACGGGGCTGCTGATTCCATTCTTCCGTTCACGAATCGCGTCCTCCCTTCAACGCATGGCATAGCGGATCGCCCCTTTCGGGCAGGCATCCACACAGCCGCCACAGAGTATGCACTCGGTATTTTCCATGCACCCCTGCCGGACCATATTGTTCACATCGAGTCCCATCGGGCAATTTGTTGAGCATTTCCTGCAATCCGTACACAGGTCCACATCGGCTGACAGGTGAAGCGCTGGCCAGCGGACGAGATTTCGGATCTTCCTGCCGATGATCATGATCACCGCGATCGGG
>JBFESM010000039.1:0-11550 GCA_041548445.1 Methanothrix sp.
ACGTGGAAGTGGCAGATGGCAGACCCCAGGATGTGGCCCGCGTTGTGCATGGTGAGCTTCGTATCGGGCGCGATGTCGGTCACGTCGCCGTAGTTCAGGGTTATGGTGTGCTTTAGAGCCTCCCTGATCATGGCCGACTCGTAGGGCATCCTCTTCCCCTCCCGTCCTGCTATATCGATGTAGTCGAGCTGGAGAAGGACGAAGAGGTCTCTAGTCGGCTGGGTGCAGTATATCGGCCCCTCGTACCCGTACTTGTAGAGCATCGGAACCAGGCCCGCATGGTCCAGGTGGGCGTGGGTGAGCACCACGGCGTCGATCTGGTTTAGGGGGTATACCTCGGGGACGTAGAGGTATGGTGTGGCGCTGTCGTCCGACCCCACGTTGACACCACAGTCGACGATTATCTTCGACTCGGGGGTCGAGAGGAGCATGCAGCTTCTTCCGACCTCTCGGCACCCGCCCAGGGTCGTTATTCTGACCCACTGGTCTTTCGAGGCGACGTCTCTGTGGATCCTTCTACCGATCGTCTTCAGGATCTCCTTTCGTTCGGACTGGACGCTTCGAAGGTAGTCTTTGGTGTTGGCGATGGTGCTGGATCGGACCGGCGGCGTCCTCACGACCTTCGGGGTCCAGCCGATCAGTTTTGTGATCTCCCGTAAAGTAGCTCCGTGTCGTCCGATCACAAGGCCCGGCTTCTCGGCCTCTATCACCACCTCTCCGGTCTCGCCGTCGAAGTAGTAGTTGGTGAGCCCTGCCTCGGGGGGCACCACCTGTTGAATTTTCTTCACCGCACCCTCGGGGTCGGCCAGAACTTTCAGGTCGGGCCTGACCACAACCCTCTTTCTCAAATCTTTTGCAAGGGAGCGGATAATCTCTCCATCGTCTGCCAGCCTTCTTGGGTCGTCGGTGTATATTACCAGCTCAGGGCCCTCGAATTCGATGCCGGTGACGTTTATGTTCGGAGGCAGTTTGCTCTGCACTCTCCGCTTAAGCTCAAGGAGCACTTCCTCAACAGACAATGAAACACATCCAAAAAAAGTTTATCATTCAGAGGGTTTGCCGGATCGTCTCCACAACGGATTCATCTACCACCTCATACTTATCGCTGGTGATCTTGACCACCTGTATGACGTCGCCAGAGGCTGAATCTCTCTTCATGGCGTTGTGTATGGCCCTCACGCCAAGCTTTGCGCCCTCTTCGATATTCATCTCGGGGTCGTACAGCGCCTCCAGGACGCCGTAGGCTGTTGGGGAGCCTGATCCCGTGGCCACCACCTTCTGCTCCTCGATCTGCCCACCCAGGGCGTCAAGGGAGAATAGCTGTGGTCCCTTCTTGTCCATGCCGCCCAAAAGCAGCTGTACCATGAAGGGGAAGTATCGCCTCGAAGCGAGGACGTTGGAGAGAAGAGAGGTCGTCCCTCGGACCGTCATCGGCTCGCCCCTCTGCATGTTGTAGAGCCTGGACTCCACCTGGATCATCCTGACGATGGACTGAGCGTCGCCCACCACCCCTGCGGTGGTCAAGCCGACGCGATCGGCGATCTGGTATATCTTCTGTGCAGTGGTGCTGGCGATGAAGTGGCCCATGGTGGCCCGGCTCTCCGAAGCGAGCACGACACCATCTTTGCAGACGATTCCCACCGTAGTTGTGCCTTTGAACACCTCGACCATCTAAATACCTCGAATTAAAATCAGAAAACGGACAAGCTCTCTTCACCACCATCACTATATAAATCTTCCGCGTCTTGCGCTCCAGAGGGAGAAATAAGTGATTGCGGGAGACCGCCTCTTCTCCTCAAAGGCCGGGTCGGGACGAAATCTGGCGGTATTGGTCTCCAAGGGTCGCACATCCGGGGACTGGGGGATCTTTGATATTTTTTTCGGATAGAAATATTCCCTGGTTGCGGCGTCGATCTCTGCTGGAAGGGTCACGACCAGACCGATCCTGGTAAGGACGTCGCTTCAAGAACGATCTTTAAATATACCATGCCGCCACCACCTTGAGCCAATTCCACCTTGAGCAGACCGTTGAGAGGAGCTGGGCCCCTTTGCACCCCTGGATATACAAATATTACATAGACCCCATCGTCTACGATTCGGGCTACAACCCGGTGAACACCATCACATGGGCCCTGATCCTGGGCGTCATGCTCCTTTTGATCATCAGGCTATTTCGAAGGCTGGAAATCGGGCTGGACGAGCCCTTCGTCATTTGCACCGTGCCTTACATCCTGGCGGGCTCGAGCCTCCGGGTCGTCGAGGACGCAAACATCGTTGCGGCCCCCCTCAAGTATCTGCTCATAACGCCTATCATCTACTTCCTGGTCGCCGTTGTGACATTGGCGAGTCTCGCGTTCTGCAGATGGGCTCTGAAGGAGCGATATCTGAATGGCTACTTTCTGATCGGCCTATTGTGGACCGGGGTCAACCTTCTGGTCCTAGTCTCGAAAGGAACAGAAAGCCTCTGGACGCCGGTGGTGATATTTTCTCTCGGATCGGCCGCAACCCTGGCGGCGTGGGCGGTCGGGTCCCGGTTGAAACTCCGTTTCCTCTCGGATCGGCTCAACCTTCTGATCATATACGCCCACATGCTGGACGCCAGCTCCACCTACGTCGGTGTGGACTGGTTCGGCTACCACGAAAAGCACGTCCTTCCCCAGTTTCTGATCGACTTGACCGGGACGGCTCTGGTGATGTATCCCCTCAAGCTTCTGATATTGATGCCGGTCCTGGCCCTGATAGATGACGCCCTCAAAGGCGACCCGTCTCTGAAAAACCTGACCAAGCTTGCCCTCCTCACTCTGGGCCTTGCTCCAGCGTTGAGAAATACCATCAGGTTGACCCTCGGAATCTGAAAATATTGGGGGTCAGAGAGTACGGCAATCTGAAGAAAAAAAATGAGGAAAAATAAAAAAAAGTACGAGGGGCTCTTCAGTCCCGGATCTTCCGGGCCTCAAGCTTCTCACCGTGCTTGAGCCTCAGCATGATCTGTTTGGCAAGGTCTGAGGACTTCACCATCCTGATGTCGCCCCTCCGGCCGACGGTGGCGGTGAATACCGGCTCCTTTCCGACGAAGATCTCGACCCTCTCGCCGGGCTTGCCCCCGACCCAGATCGCCAGGTGGCGACCGGTGTCCTCGATGTGGGGGCTGAGGGCCTCTTCCCGGCCGTCGAAGGTCTGGACGTCAATGTGGATCCCCAGGGACTTCTCGATCTGCTCGATCCTCTTTCCCGACTTTCCTATGATCCTCGCCGCTTCGTTCTCCTGGACCTTCACCACAGCCGAGGAGTCGCTGATCATCTCCACATCGAAGTGACCTTTGAGGTGGTTTGCCATCTCCTTTTCGACCTGGCGGGTGGCGAGATCCCAGGAGGCGGGCTTCTTTCCTTCAGGAGAGATCGGCATGATCACGATCTCCTCGCCGTAGGTGTAGAGCTCGTACTCGGCCCGACCTGTCTCGAAGTCCTTGACGACGATGACGGGTCGGGACAGGTCCGCTTCGGTCATGCCCGCGGGCACCTTGACCATGAACTCGACGTCCATGACTTTTGAGACCTCTCCTTTCTCGATGAATACGATGGTGTCGATCACCTGGGGTATCATCCCCAGGTCCACCCTTCCGATCAGCCTCTGGAGTGCATCGATCGGCTTGTTGGCGTGGACAACCCCGATCATCCCGACTCCGGCCATCCTCAGGTCTGCGAAGACCTGGAAGTCGTTCGTCTTTCTGACCTCGTCGTAGATGGTGTAGTCGGGCCTCACCAGAAGGAGTATGTCGGCCGAGGCCTCCATGCTCCCCTCCAGGGGGCCGTACTGGGTGATCTCCGGCGGGACCTGGAGGTCTCTAGGAGCTTCCAGGGTCTTGACGACGTAGTCGCAATTCTGCAGGTACTTCGCGACCCCTGCGGCAAAGGTGGACTTTCCAGACCCCGGAGGGCCTGCGATCATTATCCCCCTGTGAGCCTCTTTCAGCCTCGCCTTCAGCTCGTCGCTGTGCCGATAGTCCTCGAGGTCGACCTTGGCCACGGGCCTGACCGCCGTTATCTCGAGCCCGTCGGAGAAGGGGGGCCGAGCGATGGCGATCCTCATGGGGCCGAGCTGGACCACAGCCGCCCCGATCTTCTCCATCTCGATGTGGGCATTGGGGTCTGACTTGACCCTCTCGAAGATCTCCCTCACCATCTCCCGAAGGTCCCTCTCGCTCAAGTTCCGGTTACCGATCTTGATCAGGCTGAACTCTCCGACCTTCCCCCTCTTTGCCATGGGAACGGTTCCCTCTTTGAGGTGGATGGATAGGGTGTCGGGGGTGAAGTACTTCTCGAGATTGATGGGCTTGATCTCACCCCTCTGGGGTCGGACGTACTCGACCTCGATCCCCATCGCCTCGGCCACCCTGGACTGTATCGAGTCGCTGGTGAGGAAGAAGGCCCCGATGTCCAAAGCGACGTCCCGGATCATGGCGTCGATCTCGCCGCCTCCTGCGAGCTTGATCTGGTCCAGGTCCGGCCTTACGCCTACGTATTCCAGTTCGATCTTGCCGGACTTTGCCAGCTGCGAGAGGCGTCTCAGCTCTTCAAGCCCCTTGATCCCGGTCTCGCGGCCGTGGTTGGCCTGGGCCTCTAGCTCCGCCACCACCGCTTCGGGGACTACAACTCGTTTGCCCAGATACTCGCCGGTGTTCACCTTGGCTGAAACTCTGCCGTCGATCACCACGCTCGTATCAGGCACTATACAATCTACCATTGTAATAAACATCCTTCAATTAGTTATTTAGTACTTGTGATTGAAACCAAAAACGATATCAGAGATAGGCGATGTCCATCTCTCGTTTTTCGGCTATCCCCTCAAGAACTTCGTCGATTCCCATCTGTCGCCGTATCTGGCGGGCGGCCATCACCACCATGACGGGTCGGCCGTACTTGTGAACCGCCTTAATCTTGGCGGCGTCCTCGCCAAAGCCCGGGTCCAGCCTTCTCAGAATGCAGATCTTGATTCCGCTCTCCACGAAATCGCCATTGTCCTCGTGGCCGAACTCTATGCAGACCATGCTCCGGTCCCGGATTATCCTGTAGTCCACATCGTAGCTGGCAAAGGCGTTTCTGTCGTAGAGCTTCTTATCGGCGAGGGCTGGCCGAAGGTCCTCTTCAACCACCGACTCCGCCAGCTCCAAAAGCCTTTTCTGGGCCTCTTTGGAGTGCTCTGGGCACTTGGCTATGGTAAAGAGGTTGAGGTGGTGGTGAGGCTGCTTTTTGGCGTGGCAGTAGGCACGCGGCTCCACGACGCCGAAGTCACTCTCACCTGGGAAGAAGGACGGTGCGTAGTTGTCGCAGCTGGAGCATTTAATCTGGATCAGAGTATCCTTGTTGAGGAAGGGGGCCATGCCCTCGATGAAGGCGAGGATCTCTCCCATTTGAGGGCTCACGCCCTCGGGCAGGCTCTGCTGGGCTGCCTTTACCGCGAAGAGCAGCTCGCCCTGGTTATCCTCCACTTCCTTTCCGTTCTCCTCTTCCGTATCATCCTTCATGGGAAACTCTTTGCTTTAGGCGTGCGTCCGATATAAAAATGTGGTGATGCACCGCCATCGCCCAAATCTCCGAAAAGGCTATATTCTGTCGAGGCCTCACGCCGATGAGGAGGTCAGCCGGTTGAAGGAGATTCGATTTCACGGCCGGGGTGGCCAGGGAGCTGTTACTGCTGCTGAGTTGATAGCTATTGCGGCTTTTGAAGACGAGAAGTACTCCCAGGCTTTTCCCGCATTTGGTGTGGAGCGGCGAGGCGCTCCAGTTATGGCTTTTGCCCGAATTGCAGACGAACCGATCCGGGTCAGGAGCCAGATATACGAGCCTGATTACGTCATAGTTCAGGACGTCACCCTGTTGGACGTCGTCGACGTGGCGAGCGGCCTTAAGCCAGAAGGCAAGATAATAATCAACACGGACAGGAATGGCAAAGACCTGTTGCTGAAAACGAAGGCGAAGGTCGTCACCATCGACGCCACCAAGATCGCTCTTGAGAAGCTGGGACGGCCCATCGTCAACACCACGATGCTCGGCGCTTTCTGTGGCGCCACCGGCGAGATCGGCCTTGAGAGCATAAACAAGGCCATCTTGGGCAGGTTTTCCGGAGCCCTTGGGGAGAAGAATCTGGACGCCATAAAGACCGCTTACGAGGGGGTTTCCCAATGAGCAAATGTGGAGTTAGGATGGTGGTGGAGCCGGGCAGCACCGAGATCACCAAGACCGGTGCCTGGAGAACTTTCGTGCCAGTCTTCGATCACGATAAGTGCATCAAGTGCAGCCTATGCGAGATCTACTGTCCCGAGAGCTGCATCCACCAGATCGAGGGCGAATTCGTCCCGGATCTCGATTACTGCAAGGGGTGCAGCGTCTGCGCCCACGAGTGCCCGCGGGGAGCGATCACCATGATCCTGGAGGAGAAATAAAATGATGAAAGTGGTGGAAGGGTCCTATGCGATAGCCGACGCGGTCCGGTGCTGCTCGCCCGACGTCGTCTCGGTCTATCCGATCACACCTCAGACTCACATCGTGGAGCACCTCTCGGAGTTCGTGGCAGACGGAAAGCTCGACTGCGAGTACATCAACGTCGATTCGGAGTTTTCCTCCATCTCGTCCCTCATCGGGGCGAGCGTTGCGGGAGCTCGGACTTACACCTCGACCACCAGCCAGGGCCTGGCCCTGATGTTCGAGGTTCTCTACAACGTCTCGGGGATGCGTCTGCCCATAGTCATGACGACGGTTAATAGAGCCCTGAGCGCTCCCTTGAGCATCTGGAATGATCAGCAGGACGCTCTGGGTGCGAGGGACTCGGGCTGGATCCAGATCTACGCAGAGAACGTCCAGGAGGCGATCGATCTCACACCCCAGCTCTACAAGATATCAGAGGACCCGAAGATCCTCACGCCCTCGATGTCCTGCATGGACGGGTTCATCCTCACCCACGTCTACGAGCCTGTGGAGTTCCTTGACGAGGAGAAGGTGAAGGAATTTTTGCCGCCTTTCAGGCCAGAGTACGTCCTCGATCCGAAGAACCCCAAGTCCTTTGGGGCCTTCACTGACCCCAGCTGGTTCACCGAGTTCAAGTACCTCCAGTACCAGGCGATGGAGAGGGCTCTGGATAAGATCGAGGAGGTCTCAAAGGAGTTCGAGGAGGTATTCGGTCGAGGCTACGGCGGCCTCATCGACACTTATGCCATGGAGGATGCTGAGGTCGTCCTCGTCACCATGGGCTCGATCATAGGGACGATCAAAGAGGCGATCGACGAGCTGAGGTCCGAAGGAGTGAAGGTCGGCCTCGTCAAGATCAGAAGCTACCGCCCCTTCCCGGCGGAGGCTCTTAAGAATGCGTTGAAGGATGCAAACGTCATCGTCGTCATCGAGAAGGACCTCTCGATGGGGTACGAGAGCGCCCTGTTGACCGACCTGAAAGGTGCCTTCTACAACAGCTCCATCAAGACCCCGATCGTAGGGTTTGCGGTGGGTCTCGGCGGTCGCGACGTGGGGATCAAGCACATCAGAAAGATGGTCGAGAAGGCGTCGAGGGTGTTGGATGCCGGCATCGAGTCCGAGTTTGAGATCTTCGACGTGAATCCAGAGTGTCTCTAGGAGGATTATCATGCAAGAGAGTTTGTTTGCACCCGGCCACAGGGCCTGTGCAGGATGTGGAATGCCCACGGCCATAAAGCTCGTTCTGGACGCTGCGGGGCCAAACACCATCGTCACCTCGCCAACCGGATGTCTCGAGGTCACTTCGACCCCCTTCCCGGAGAGCTCATGGAGGGTACCCTGGGTTCACTCCCTCTTCGAGAACGCCGCGGCCGTCGCCTCCGGGGTGGAGGTCGCCCTCAAGAGGTTCAAAAAGACCGACATAAACCTCCTCGTCATCGGTGGTGACGGGAGCACCTTCGATATAGGGATCGGGGCGATCTCGGGGATGTTCGACCGGGGTCACAAGATCACCTACGTCTGTTACGACAACGAGGCCTACATGAACACCGGGGTTCAGAGGAGCGGGTCGACGCCCTACTGTGCAAAGACGACGACGACGCCGACCGGAAAGCTCTCCCTTGGAAACCCGGTGCCGAAAAAGGACATGCCAGCTATCGCCATCGCTCACAGGGTGCCTTACGTCGCCACGGCATCGATAGCCTACCCTGCCGACCTTCGGCGCAAGGTGAAGCTGTCCCTCGAGATGGACGGGCCTGCTTACATCCAGATCAACGCCCCCTGCATCACCGGCTGGAGTTTCAACGCCGGCGACACCATCGAGCAGGCAAGACTCGTCGTCGAGACGTGTCTTTTGCCCCTCTGCGAGTACATCGACGGGACTCTAGTCGGCGTCAAGAAGGTGAGGAGGAAGAGGCCGGTCGAGGATTACCTCAAGACTCAGGGCAGGTACAAGCACCTCTTCAAGGCTGAGGGTGGTGCCGAGGTCGTGGCCAAGATCCAGGCCATGGCAGACGCCAACGCCGAGAAGTTCGGCCTTCTCGACTGAGGGCCCCTCTTCTCTCAAACCTCTTTTTTGGAGAGAAAACATGTACGTTGGAAGGATCGTTCTCATAGGCAGGACGAAAGGCTGCTCCTGGGTCGGGTACAGGGTATCGTCCCGCTCGTTTCCAAATCGAAGAGGTGCCATTCGGGGAGAGACTGTCCTCGTCTCGCCCAGGGATCCACTGGATTTGGAGAAGAACCCCTACATCGCTTACAACTGCATTCGACTCGTCGCAGGAATGGCGGCGGCTGTCGTCGCCAACGGGACTCAGGCCGACATGATCGCAGAGAAGATCGAAGACGGGACGAGCCCCCTCGATGCCATCGCCTTCAGCCTCACCGCCTACGGCTACGAGAGGGACGAGCTGGACACCCCCAGGATCGCAGGCGTCGTGATGGGGGACCGGGGTTGGCTTGGGATCGCAAGGAATGGCGAGATCAGGGCCAAGGAGTTCGACCTCTCTGAAGACGGGGCATTCCTGGTCGCCACCTACGAGAAGACCGAGTTTGAGGCCGTGAACGTCGCGGGAAATAGCGCCGAAGAGATCGCAAAGGCGGCCTTCGACCTGGACCTGGAGCTACCGGTCTGCTCGGCGGCGGCCTTCGAGGATGACGGCTTCAAATTGGCGGTCTACAACCCGGAGCCGGAGTGAAATTACGAAATTGCTGATTTTGAGGAGTGGACGGGATGGAGATAAACGGCGTGGAGATTGAGGATACCTTTGCGGAGGGCTTTCCGATAAAGGTGGCCAGGGTTCTGATAACGGCGATCACCGAGAGGTGGGCTATGGAGGCGGCTCGGGAGGCGACCGGCTTTGGGACCTCTGTGATAATGTGTCCGGCGGAGGCCGGGATCGAGCGGGTGGCAAAAAGGGACGAGACCCCGGACGGAAGGCCCGGGGTGTTCATCCAGATCTGCAACATGGGATTCAAGAACCTGGAGAACTCGCTTCTAGCAAGGATCGGGCAGTGCGTCCTGACCGCTCCCACCACGGCGGTCTTCAACGGCATACCCGAGGCTGAGAAGCAGTTCGACACCGGGGCGAAGCTGAAGTTCTTCGGAGACGGCTTTCAGAAGGAGATGGCCTACTGCGAGCGCGGGGTCTGCAGCATACCGGTCATGTCCGGCGACTTCATCGTCGAAGAAAAGATTGGCGCCGTGGACGGGATCGCCGGCGGAAACTTCTACATCATGGCCGAGAACCAGGCCAGCGCCCTCATGGCCGCCGAGGCTGCCGTCGACGCCATCCGAGAGCAGGAGGGAACGATCACGCCCTTCCCCGGCGGCGTCGTCGCCAGCGGCTCGAAGGTGGGAAGCCGGTACAAGTTCCTGAAGGCATCGACGAACGAGAGGTTCTGTCCCACCCTGAAAGATGAGGGGGTCTGCATCCTGCCACCGGAGATCCGAGCCTCCTACGAGGTCGTTATCAACGGCGTCGATCGGGAGGCGATCGAGAGGTCGATGCGGGCCGGGATCCTGGCTGCCTGCAAGGTTCCGGGAGTCGTCAAGATCTCGGCCGGGAACTTCGAGGGGAAGCTAGGGCCGCATTTGTTCAAGCTGCACGAGATCCTGGGGTAGGCGAAGCCCCAGGACCAAATCTATTTTATCAGATCTATATCACTCCGAAGGCGTCTTTTGATCCTCCAGCATTCTGGCGACGGTCTTCCTCAAAGGTGGCAGATCCTCCAGCAAAGAACGCCAGACGATCTCCAAATCGACATCGAAATAGCCGTGGATGAGCTTATCCCGGGTCCCGGCTACATCCCTCCAGGGGATTTCAGGATACATGCTCTTGAGGGAATCGGGTACCTTTTTCGATGCCTCACCGATGATTTCGAGGACCTGTAGAGCCGCCAAGACCTTCACTTCGTCTTTTGCGAACTCATCGAAATCCAAGCCCTCCACCATCCTCTCCCCTACCTCTGCGTAACGGGCGATATCTCGGAGATAATCTCTGGAGGCCCTTCCGGCTCTCAAACGGCCACCACTTCCTTCAGGATCTCCTCTCCGATTCCAGGTTTGAGGGTCTTTTTTATCACCAGATCCGCTTTGACACCCAGCTTATCCCCCAGCTCTCGTTCGAGCCGGATGAACTCCCAGAGGGTGGGCGGATCTTCGAACTCCACCAGAATGTCGAGGTCGCTTTCTTCGTCCGCTTCACCCCTGACATAGGAGCCGAAGACGCCAAGATGCTTCACGCTGTAGTGCTCAGCGAGATCGGGCATAATCTCTCTCAGTGCCCCGACAATCTCGTCGAGAGAGGGGCGATCTGAATGCATCGTTGTGGGATCCTCGGTCATGGCATCACCTTCCGGCCGTTCGTGACCTAAAATGAACCCAGGGGATATATCTCTTTTGAAAAGGTTAAAATCGGCTGAAGGTCTGGGACCGATTGAAAGGGCTGTCGTCGCCGGAGTCGATGAGGCACAGCTCTTCGGCGTTTTCGAGGTAAAGCTCCACGGCCTCTTTCAGGTTTTCGAGGGCTTCCTCGGGTGTCTCTCCGAGGCTTGCTACCTCCAGCTCGTTACATCGCGAGACGTATGCGCCCTCCTCTTCCCAGATCGTGGCGGTGAGTTTTTTGCTGGCCATTTTTCGATCCCTCGTCTTATCTCTGGTTAAATCTCATCATCGCTTTATATTTGCTGATTTGTCGCCACACCCTTTCCGAGATCCGCTCCAGAATACCATTAAATAATAGCGATAGTAACAGGGCACTCTAAAGATAACATCTCAAAAGACGTTCGAGGCGATATGATGACTCATAAATCCATCATGCAGATGTTTCTGATCATCTCCATTTTAATGGTCTTTCTTCAGCCGTCAAGCTCCCAGAGCGAGGTGGCGGAAGACGCCCTTGAGATCGCTGAGCCCACATGGCTCCTGGTGACGACGATCTCTCCGACCTACTCCAGAGATCTCGTAGCCGAGTTCGAGGCCCTCACTGGTTCCCAGGAGTTTCCCGACCATCTGATGAATGATGCCGCCGAGAAGGCCGAGGGGGACTTCGACGTCAGCCTCTACTTCACCGTCCTGGACCGGCTC
>JBFESM010000040.1:0-11519 GCA_041548445.1 Methanothrix sp.
GGACCTCGGGCGAGGGAACATCGTCGAAGACGAGAAGCCAACGCCCGTTCTCCTCAAGCCAAGTCCGGACGGAGCCGGCGAGGTCCTGAAGGTCCGAGTCCTCCTCGTGAGGGATGCCGAGGGATTCTGCGATGGCAGCGTAGTCGGAGGCTAGGACTGTTCCGTCGTTGGCCCTGACCCAGAGCCTGAAGTCGTACTCTGTGACCTGGATTCGGCCTTGCTCTTCGGCGATGGTGCTCTTTCCCATGCCGTCGGGACCGAGAAGTACGACGGGACCGCCCTTATTCAGGACGTCTTCTAGATCCTTTAGGGTCGACTTTCGACCGGTGAAGTGAGGGTTGCGGCGGTGTGCGAGGAAGAAGTCTATCATCACCTTCTATTATCGATTCACATCTATTAAACTCTGTCCCGTCGGTATTTGGTGTCGCCAATCCTTGCTAAATTCGCCGAAAGGACTTCAGATCCAACCTTTGAAGGCGTCGAGAACGGTGTGGCCGACGAAGGTGATCATGAATCGATGACAAAAAAAAGTTGCGGGGCTCCCCTGGGGAGTCCCTGGCAGGATCAGAATACGCTATTGATCCTCAAAAGCACGAGCTCTTCCTCGTTCTCGCCGCCGAACCCGCCGGTCTGGTCTTTGATCTGAAGCTCATCTTCCGAGACGACGTTCAGGACTGCGGTTCCCATTATGGTTGCCATGCCCTTGGGCACATCAGCCAACCCCAAGCTATACGGTAGTTATAATTAAAAATAAAAAAATTGTTTTGGATTTAATTCAAAGAGATCCAAAAATTTACTCGATCTCCACCTTAACGCCCTTGTCGAAGAGAGCTTTTTTGTAGGGGACGTTGACGGTGAGAAGGCCGTTTGCGTACTTGGCCACAGCACCATCTTGCTCCACGGGGCTCGCAAGGGCGTAGGATGCCATGTACTTCAGTCCCGTCTTCTTGGCGACAACATAAAAGCCGTTCTCGTATATGTTGAAGGTGATATTCTCCTTCTCCATTCCAGGCAGCTCAACCTCGATGTTCATCGTCTCCGCAGCCTCGTCAGGATAGACGCATATGTTCGGAGTCGCGATCGTTTCCTCCATATTGATTTAACCTCCTATTAATAATAGCGTGATCCGAATACTTAAAGGTTTTCTGAAGATCCCATATGTCGGACAAAGTCCGTTCAACCAAAATCCGAATTTGAATGCTCAAAAAGGCGAAATACATCATTTTTATCGCGAAAATATGATTGGATCAAATCCGGGTTTGAGAATTTTTTAAATCAGTATTTTTCATGACTTATTCCCTTTATTCTGCCCACATCCCAGACGGATGTCAGCCCAAAGAGGCGACCCTTTCAGCGTAAGATTCAACGTTGAACTTCGACTTCGCCCCACGATAGCTCATGTACCTGACCTTGCCGAAGATCTCCCTTTCTTTCCAGGCCCGGTCGTGGACCCCGCCGATGGACCAGGCGACCCCCACGTAGCCGCTCGGGTCCCTGCCGTCCAGCTCGTACCGGTCGTTGAGATAGATGGCGATCCTCTGGGCCTCTTCAGGAGACCCTGTCCACTCGAGTATCTTCTTCGCCCAGTACATCCTCATGTAGCCGTGCATCTTCCCACGAAGGACCATCTCCTTCTGGGCGGCGTTCCAGAGGTCGTCATGAGTTTCGGCCCTTTCGAGCTCCTTTTGGTCGTAGAGGTATTCTCGAGGATCAGCTCGATGGTCATCCAGGGACTTTTTCGCCCAGTCGGGAAAGGCCTCGAAGGAATCGTATCCTGAGTTGTAAAAACAGAAGTTGTCCGATAGCTCCCTTCTAACCACCAGCTCCTCCAAGAAGGCTGCCTTGGACTTCGGATCGGCATCATAACGGACTGCCTCCAGGGCGACCCTCTGGGCCGAGATCTGACCGAAGTGAAGGTAAGGCGACAGGTTCGACTGGCCCTGAAGGCTCGGGTCGTTTCTGTCCCGATCGTAAATGGACAGCTTCTCCTTGAGGAATCGACGCAGAGCCTTTCGACTCGCGGCCTTTCCGGGCTTTATCCAGTCCACCTCGGGAACGGAGGGATCGACCAACAGATCTCGCCTGAGAGAGGCCCAGTCCACCTCGTCGCCAACGTCCCAGGGATGGGGATGAACCTTGAGACGGGGAAAGTCTTCACAGAACTCCGGGAGCATTCGCCTGATCTTCGGCCGGAAGGTCCTGGCCGCATACTCCTGTTTTGGTGACGCCCACCAGCAGGGGACGATGTTGTGGGCGTCCACCTCGTGGATGGGAATGTCCGCGCTTTGGCGGACCTTCTCGTTCCAGGACCTCTTCGTCTTCAGGGGCGAGAAGTCGGTGACGAGAACGCCGATGTCGTGCTCCTGTGCGAAATTGGAGACCGCTTCACCAGGATCGCCTCGGAGGATGGCAAAGGGGACGCCCTTCTTTGCGAGGGCTTTTTCGACCTCTTCGAGGCCCCGGAGCATGAAATCGTAATGCCTGATGGCGGCGCCGAGGAACTCCTCCGTGAGGGAGAAGACTACTCCCAGAGGCGACCTTCTTTTTGCGGCCAGCTCCTGGGCGAAGATGAGGGCCCAGTTGTCCTCGGCCCTCTGGTCTCGGCTCATCCAGTATACGACCGGCCCCTTCTTATCCCGACCCTCCTTCAGGACCCTCGCTCGATCCGGGTTCATGGCAACATCCCTTGCGAAAAATAATGGTTTTAATTTAGACATAGAAACTTTATGAAGATGGCGGAGCTCAAACCCCCCTTGGAGTTTGCGGGCGATGAGACGGCCTCCCGAAGCAGGGGACAGCGTGATGTATTTGAACCTTGCAGCCACCTCATTTAAATAAGAGCCGCTCGGAAATAGAATATAAGGAGGTGAAAGTCCCATGTGTACCGTCGGAGGCGGACCAGATATCGGCGACGTTGAATCGCTCGCATCAAAAGGCTACATATGCCAGGACTGTGGAAACAAGTTCAAGGGCATGGGCAGAAAGCCCAGATGTCCTTCCTGCCAATCCAGAAACGTAAAGCCCGCTGAGTGATGAGAATATGAGGATCCCCCTGGGAGACGACGAGATCGCCTACCTCTGCGGCAAGACCGGGACCCTGGCCCTGGTCAGGACCCTCGGCCACTTTTTTTATCTCGAGACAGAAACCGAGGAGATAGTGATCTTCACCGACGAGGACGACCTCTTGGTGGCATCAACCTTCGAAGCGGGAAAGAAGGCTAGAAGGGGCCTTACGTGCACCCTCTACCAGATCCGAGAGATGAACTCCCCCCTGATAGTCCTTCCCAAGGGCCATCCAGCCTCTCCTCGGCTGAAGACGGTCGTATCTGTGGGGGATAAGACAAGGTTAAGGTGCGACATCCAGGCCGGGACCCACCCCGAACAGGACGTCCTCTGCGGAACCAGCGAGTTCGACGGGGTCGAGGTCCTCTCGATCCCCGGTGGGGCAGAGGTTAAAAACTTCGCCGGTGAAGTACTGATGAAGAAGCTGATATGAGGTGATGCGGGACAATGCCAGAGGAGATCAGTGAGGGGAGCATCGTCAGGTACGGCGGGACGGGGACCGTGGGGATCGTAAAGGTCCTGAAGACCGAAGAGGACGACGAAAAGTGGGCGCTTTTGGATTCTACGGGGCTCTACTACCACCTGAGCACCTTGCAGCCGATCGAGAAGATGCCCGAGAGGAGGGAGATCGGCGCCCGGACCCTGGAGGAGATGCAAGAGAGGATGAAGGCGGAAGAGGAGAGGATGAGATCGGTAAAGATGGAAGATGAGAGCGTCGAAAGTGGTGGATAAGATCGGGATCGTGGTCCACGGTCCCGAGGTGATCGACTCGGGATGCGCCGAGACGGCCATGGACCTTCTGGAGGATATGGGCGTCGTCACCGCGGTCCTCGGTGGTACGATGGGCAGGGTTGCGGTCATCGACGCCGCCCTGGAGGATCGAATCGACATCACCAGGAGAGAGATGCCGAGCCGGTCTGTCCGGAGACTGGAACCGTCAGTCGAGATCGTGATCCTTTTGAACTTCGCCAAGACCAGGGAGACGGGCCTTGCCTTCGGCCAGACGGTGGCGGCGAGGTCAAAGCCCAATAAGCCCCTATTGCTCGCGGACTATGGCGGAGGCTTCTTATCGGTCCTGACAGGTGAGGCAGGCCACTTCGCCGAAAGAGTCGCCCAGCTCCTGGGGCTGGAGCTGGTGGCCGCACAAGAGTTTCAGCCTAGCACGGAGTCATCGGGGGGGATCGTCAAAAGGAAGATCCTGGGAGCCGTTCCAGGGGAGAACGTATCCGTCAACGGAACCGTCGTCGCAAGAGCCCTCGAGGAGACTGTGGAGATCACGGCAGTTGACGGCAAAATCACTGAGATCCGTGGCGCAGAGGTCAAGGTCCATGGTCTGGAGAAACTCTCTTTCGTCGATCTCAAGACCGCGATCCTGAGGACCGGCGACATAAGAAGAACCGAGAACGTCCCAAGGTCGATCCAAACTCGCGGCAGCGACGCGGCTCTGATAGACCATGCCGCAGAAGATACCTTCGAGAACGCGAGAGGAGCGATGGTTGCGATAACCGTGGGCGACGACACCACCGCCATCGCTGGGGATGTCTTGGCTAGGCTTGGAACGCCTCTCGTCGGGATCGTGGACGGCGACCTCGACCACCTCTGCCACAGGACGGCCACCCCCGAAGGAAGCGTCGTAATCGAGGTTCGGCCCGGCTGTGACGACGTCGTCGGCCGCCGGGTGAGAGAGGAGATCTTCGGAGGAGAAGACCGAATTTCTATGGACGGCCTCTCAATCGAAGATCTGGTAAATAGGATAAAGAATATCGCCGGGGACGACCTCAGGTCCGAGCGGCGGTTCTGAAACGGCCGGCAGAGTTCTGACCGGCTGGCCGCCATCAGACGGATCTTTTCACTATCATGACGGCGGGATCGGACCTCTGCGATCGACTTGCTCCGTGGTCTTTGATCGCCGTCTCCAGCTCCGTCATGATGTCCTGAGCCGACCTGTCCTTGTTGCTTTTTACTAGGGTTATCAGATTTTCGGTTCCGTACCGCTCGTTCTTCTCGTTCTCGACCTCGATCAGGCCGTCGTTGTAGATCACGAGGACGTCGCCCGGATCTATCATCCACCCTTCCATATCCAGGTCGATGTGATCGAGAGCGCCCATGGATATCGCACCGCCGACGAGAGTGTCAACAAAGCCGTCGGAGCTGACGATGAAGGGCGGGACGTGACCTGCGTTGGCATAATTCATGGAGTGGCTGGATAGGTCGAGCATCCCGCAGAAACAGGAGACCATCATACCGTTTCTGACGTTATCGATTATATGGAGGTTCGTCTCCCGGAGCGCCTTTGCCGGATCGCTGAACCTCCTGGTGGCTGCCCTGATCAGGCTTCTGGTGAGGGCGGCCACCATCGCGGCGGATAGACCCTTGCCCGAGATTTCGGCCATCACCACCACCGCCTTCGTCCCCTCCATCTCGAAGACGTCGTAAAAGTGACAGCATTTGCGACCCTCGACGAGAGAGAGCGTCGCCACCTGGTACCCTTCAACCTGGGGTATCCTCTCCGGCAGGAGAAATCGCTCGACCTCTTCGGAGACCTCTTTCTCCTTTTCTGACCTCCCCGTCTCGAACGATCTCTTCTCGATCATGGAGATTTGATCTCTCAGGTCAACGGTCATCTCATTGAAGGCCTCGCCCAGTCTCCTCACGTCTTTCGAGCCGTCTGCCTCGATCTTCGAATCGAAGTCTCCTCTGCCGATCCCCTCAAGGGCCCTTGCGACCGCATCGGCTATCGGCCCCATGGCGCTCCTGCCTGCCCGAAATCCGATCACTCCCGCCAGAAGGGCGGATATGCCCGCCGCCAACGCCAAAGGCCAGATTGCAGGCCACCGGGCCCCCTCGCCATCCTGACGACTGGGGGCCGCCATCGCCCCTCGCCCGCGATCTTTCAAAGCCTCGCCGGTTTCCAGGGCCAAAACCTCAGTCTGGCCCGAGATCCGGCGGAAGAGCTGGTCGTACTGGGTGGCCTTGGCGGCGACCAGCTCTTGGTCTCCGGAGACCACCCCCAGGCTCCAGCCGACGGTGGGAAGGGGGGCGTAGCCGATCCTGGTGCTGCCCTTGCTCAGACGGACAAATGTTGTTCCGTCCTCGCCCCGGACCATCGCCTCGGCCAACTCGGCAAGCTCCGAGTTTTTGGAATCAAGGAGGCTTCCCGGCATCAGGATCTCTTCCCACAGGATTGCTTCAGGAGCGTCAGGTCGCATCACCACGGCCCCCTGACCGTCCACGAGGAAGGGGTAACCAGAAGATATGTTGGCCAGATCGGAATCGATCTCGGCCAGGGATACGTCCATCCCCACAACCCCCATCAGATTCTCCCCGACCGATATCGGGGTCGCGCAGGTGATGGCCAGATTCCCGCTTTCCTGGCTCAGGTAAGGCCTGGTCCAGATCGTCTCCTTCGCCCTCGCAGCCTCCAGGTACCAGGGCCGTTCCCGGTGGTCGAAGGGAGCGATCAAGCGGAGGGTTTCGGTGACGTCGGGCCAGAGGACCAGAACGCCGTCGGAGGTTCCTATGTAACCCAGCTCGCTAACCTCCTCTTCCTGGACCGTGATCCTCAAGATCCGGGCGGGTCCCGAGAGGGAGAGAAGGGTCTCTATCACATCTTCGGAGACGTCTTCCCCCCCGTCGGGCGCGATCCAGACCCCTGCGGCTAAGGCCTCTGCCAGACCCTTCTCGGTAGCGCTTTCGTTTTCACCGGGGACAACAACATCTGCATCCCCTCCCATCTCGAGGGTGGAAACGGCACCGATCGGGCCCAGCGACACCAGTGCCGCCAGCAGGATCAGCGCCAGGAGCTTGAAGCTCAGCCCGTTGAAGCTAGAAATCTTGGCCATTTTTCTTGGGTATCCTGATAGGCCGGCTCCCCCAGGAACCGTGCACGAAGTCGATTGTCGAGTTTTGTCCCACTTTCTCGTGGCGTATCGTCAGCCTTGCGGCCGAGGTTACAGATTGGGTTTGGTCTTCAAAGGGTATAAACCTAATTTCGTTGAATGTTATTTTTTCGCTCTATATCGGATACCTGGATCTATAAGAGATCTTCCGAAGACCTGATACATGATCTCCTGCAGTTCCAGCTATGGGGGGGGTTTCGGCCGTCGGGACTGACTGGATCTGAAACCTCAAGCTGGCTGGTCCGGAGATGAAGTCACGCCCCCACGAGCCTGATTACGGCATCGTCCCCCTCAACTCGGAAACTACTTATTAGTACGGGCTCTGAATAGATCTCGTGGACGGTTCATACGAGTTTCTGGCGGATCTGAGGCGGCTTCTGGGGGTCTACAGATGGTTCGAGCAGTCCCTATACCTGCTCAACGCCGGCATAATCGCAAGCCTGATCTACATCGCAGCCCTTTTCTTGGGGATTGCTGCCTTCTTCAAGTTTTACTGGCAGGACTCGATCTTCGCCGCAGCTCCAGCCATCTTCTCCCTGATCCTGGGCCTATTGGGCGCAAAACTTCTGGGCCAGTGGTCGAAGTCCAACCTATTTGCCCATCTGGACGAGAGCCTCTCGGAGAAGACGAAGGCCGCCTACGACAACCGCGACTCGGACTCCGTGGTGATGCAGAGCCTCGCCAAAGACGTGAAAATGAGGCTTTCGAAAGTCGGTGCCATCGACCTGATAAACAACCGTCGTCTGAACTTCGGCGATAAAAGCGTTCCCGTCTTCCAGGCCAAGGCGGGTGCCTTGGTCCTCCTCCTCGCCATCACCGTGATCTTCAGCCAGAGCCAAGCCGGAGAGGAGATATCGCCCCAGCCTTTCAAGTCTCTGACTGATCTGCGCGACCGGGCTGCAGACCTCTTCGGTTCTGAAGAGGTGTCGGAAGAGGGCGCCTCAGCCGCGGGGATCTCGGGCGAGATCTACGGAAAGCCCTCTCTTGCGGTCCTGGAGGAGGTGAACCTGGAGCTGGTCCTCTATCCGGGGTCCGCGGCGGGGTTCAGGTCAAAGGAGACCGACCCCATGGACCGATTATTCCAGACCTCTGAACCAGGTGTTGGGGTGGCGGTGCCCACAGACCTCTACATAGAGAGCCTCCCGCCCCAGCACAGAGAGATAATCAAAAGGTATTTCGAGAACCTGGCAACGAGCTGATGAAAAACGGAATGGTAAACCGAACAAAAAAGAGCTGTAGATCTCACCGAGGACGGACAGATGAGAGACGATCTGATTAACATTTATAAGGACGCGCCGGCCATCTTCGAGACGATCAAAGACGAGATCGGCAAAGTGGTGGTAGGCCAAAAGTCGGTGGTGGAGCAGATTCTGGTGGGGATCCTGGCCGGGGGCCACACCCTCCTGGAGAGCAACCCGGGCCTGGGGAAGACTCTTCTCGTCAAGACGATAGCCAGCACCACCGGCCTCAACTTCAGCAGGATTCAGTGCACCCCGGACCTGATGCCCGCAGACATCACGGGCACCACCTTGATCGAGGAGGTCGAGGGCAGCAAGGTCTTCAGGTTCGAGCAGGGCCCGATCTTCGCCAACATCGTTCTGGCCGACGAAATCAACAGGGCCTCGCCCAGGACCCAAAGCGCGATGCTGGAGGCGATGCAGGAAAAGCAGGTTACCGTAGGCAAGAACACCTACAAGCTGGAGGAGCCCTTCTTCGTTCTCGCCACCCAAAACCCCATCGAGATGGAGGGAACGTTTCCCCTTCCCGAGGCCCAGCTCGACCGGTTCCTGCTGAAGGTATACATCGACTACCCCAGCTCCGAGGAGGAGTACGAGATCATGGAGAGGTACACGGGCCACGCCGAGCCGAAGGTGGAGAGGGTGATCACCCGAAGGGAGCTGATGTCTCTCCAGCAGCTTACAAGGGACGTTCCCATCTCCGACGACCTCAAAAGGGCTGCGATAAAGGCCGTCATCTCCACCAGGAGCTGGGATGGGGTCGAGTATGGCGTAAGCCCAAGGGCCTCCATCGGCCTGATCCTCGCCTCCAAGGCACGAGCCCTCCTCGCCGGCAGAGACTACGTCAGCAGAGACGACCTGGAGGTCATGGCTTATCCCATCCTCAGGCACAGGATCATCCTCTCCTTCGATTCCGAGAGAAGGGGCGTCACCACCGACCAGGTCATATCGGACATACTGAAGGCGATCTGAGGCTCGCGGATGGATACGGAGTTTTTTGCTGAACTTGACCGCTTCACCCTTCTCGTGAGAAAGAGGGTATCGACCGCCTACACCGGAGCACGAAGGTCGGTTAAGGTGGGCAGGGGCATCAGCCCCGTCGGCTACCGGGAGTATCGGAAAGGCGACGACTTCAAGTTCGTCGACTGGAAGGTCTACGGCAGGACCGAGAAGCTCTACGTCCGGGAGCACGAGGAGGAGAGGAGCCTTGCAGTCCACCTCCTCCTGGACGCAAGCTCCAGCATGGGCTTTGGTGAGAAGTTCGCCTTCGCCTCGATGGTCTCGGCGGGGTTCGCCTACATGGCAATAAAGGAGAACGAGAAGTTCTCGATATCCAAGTTCGGGGTGATGTTGGAGCCGGGCGAGACGAGAGGTGGGAGGAGGAACCTATTTCGGGCAATCGAGGACCTGGACCGGACGGCGCCCTCGGGGGGGACCGACTTCAAGAGGACGGCTGAGCAGTTCGACCTGACGATCAGGTCGACGAGCCTGGTGGTGGTGATCTCCGACTTTCTCGACGACGTAGAGAGCATCATTGCCGGGATCTACAAGCTATCGGTCCACGACCTGATACTGATCCAGATCCTGGACCCGGCCGAGGCCGGCCTCGACTTCGAGGGGGACCTGCGGTTCATCGACATGGAGGCAAAACGGTCGGTGATGACGAGGGTTACGCCCAAGGTGAAAGAAGAGTACATATTGAAGATGAATGAGCACGATGCGAGGATCAGGGAGACGTGCAACGTCGTAGGTGCCGACTTTTTCACTTACACCACAGACAAGCCCATATTCGAGGTATTCAGTGACGTCAACAGCCGGGCGAAGGTCTGGAGGGCTTGATTTAGATGAAGCTTGGATACGGCGCCGGCTCCGTCAGCCTCGATCTCGAGGGCGACGAGCGGTTCGAGCTGGTTTTGCCCAACGAGCTCGCAGGGGCCAAAGACGATACGGCTGAGATCGAGAGGGCCCTCAACGAGCCCTTCGGCCCGTCCCTCCGGGATTTCGCTGGATGCAAGAGGGCAGCCATCATGGCGAGCGACATAACGCGGCCTGCGCCCACCTCCAAGATGCTGCCGCCCCTGGTGAGAAGGCTTGAGGACCTCGGAATATCCGAGATCCTGATCGTCTTCGGCCTCGGGACCCATCGTAGGATGACCGTCGAGGAGGAGCGCCGTCTACTCGGGGGCTGCGCTGACCTGCCTCACATCCAGCACGACAAAGGTCGATGTGTCCACCTCGGCGAGACGAGCCGGGGAACGCCCGTCGAGATCCTGGGGGAGGTGGCGAGTTGCGACCTCAAGATCGGGACCGGCAACATCGAGTACCACTACTACGCCGGCTACAGCGGCGGGGCAAAGGCGCTCCTTCCCGGCGTCAGCTCCGAGCGGTCCGTAAATAAAAACCACGCCATGATGGTGGACCCATCGGCGAAGTCGGGATCTCTGAATAATCCCGTCCGGCTCGACATGGAGGAGGCAGCAAAGATCGCGGGCCTCGACTTCATCCTGAACGTCGTCTTGAACAGCAGAAAAGAGATCGTCCGGGCCGTGGCGGGGGATTACGTAAAGGCCCATCGGGTCGGCGCCAAAGTCGTGGACGAGATGTACCGAAAAGCAGTCAAGCCCGCCCAGATCGTCGTCACCTGCGCGGGGGGCAGGCCCAAGGACATCAACCTCTTCCAGGCCCAGAAGGCAATGGAGAACGCAAAGGAGGCGGTCCTTGCTGGCGGGTCGCTCATCCTCCTGGCCGAGTGCGCCGAGGGGCTCGGCCATCCGGTCTTCGAGCGGTGGGCGAGGGAAGCCTCCTGCGCCGAGGACTGCGTCGAGCGGTTCGGAAAAGAGTACGAGTTCGGGGGGCACAAGGCTGCCCTGATCGCGAGGGAGTCTCTTGAAAAGGATCTGATCCTCGTCTCCTCCATGAGGCCAAATCTGGCGGAGATGTGCTTTTTCAGGCACGCAAAAAGCCTGGAAGAGGCCCTCGCCATGGCGCGGGAGAGGCAGGGGAAGGACGCGAGGACGATCGTGATGCCCCACGGGGCGCAGACTCTCGCGACGAGGCGGTAAACTCGAGGTTTTTCATAATAAGTCAAACAGCGCACCCCGTAGCAAGCTGCGGGGTGCGCCGCCGCAATTCGCTTTCTTCTTAAATTAAGAACGGCCCTTCTGGTCGTGATCTCTTAGTGGGTTGATTTTTATACTTGCAATATGCTATTTGTACGTGTTTAGCTCATACCTAAAACCATCCGAAATGACCTAGTTCCCACTCCGACCAGAAAAATTATATAATTCCTCATCAATACCTTCATATTAGGAGTATGCAC
>JBFESM010000041.1:0-11478 GCA_041548445.1 Methanothrix sp.
ACCGCCGATAGGTAGAAGTTCAGCTTGCCGACCTGTTCTGGCGCAAAATCGCCGATCTTCAGCTCGATCACCACGTAGCAGCGGAGCCGGAGAAGGTAGAATAGGAGATTAATCCGGAAGTCTTGACTGCCCACCACTAGGGGACGCTCGCTCCCGACGAAGGCGAACCCGACCCCAAGCTCGATGAGGAAATCCCGAAGGTGCACCAGCAATGATCGATTAAGGTCGCGCTCCGACGCCCTCTCCCCGATGCTCAGGAAGTCGAAGTTGTAAGGATCCTTCAGGATCTGCTGGGCGAGATCGGACTGGGGCGAGGGAAGGGTACGATGGAGGTTTGTGACCGCCTTTCCCTGACGGCGGAAGAGGTCTCTCTCAATCTGGTGAACGAGAACGTTCCGGCTCCACCCGTTCTTCACCGTCTCGCTGACGTACCACTCGCGTTCGTCCCGATCCTTCAGCTTGTCCAGGATCACGCAGTTATGGAACCACGGAATTTGTGCAGCAACCTGCTGCACAAATCCGTCGTCGTCCCACGCCTCCGCAAAGGCTCGCATGTACTTGAGGTTCCGGGAAGAAAAGCCCTTCATCTCCGGAAAATCCCGGTGGAGATCGACGGACAGCCGATCTATGACTTTTGCGCCCCAACCCACTTCACCCTGGCGCTGGAGGATCGACCTTCCTATCTGCCAGTAGAGGAGGACAAGCTCTCGATTGACGGAAAGTGCTGCACGAACCTGAGCAGAGCGGATCCGGCTCTTCAGATCGGCAAGCAGTTCGGGATACCCGACAGGTAGACCTGAAGGAACTGACGGGACTGTATTCGGCTGGGACATATGCTATTCACTCAACTCAATCTGCTCATTTCGTCGAAGAATTTGTTGGCCAAGTTCTCAAACTTGCCGCTCATATCGGAGATTATAACACCTGAAAAAGTTTTTCATTCGTCCTCGATTTTAGCCCCGCAAGCCCCGCACAATTTCTTGGCCACTCATCCACTCCAACGACGCCGACCGGGCGCGTCCACCGGGAAGGTCCCTTCCGAGGTGCGCCAGAAAAAACATTTGGGCGCTATCAGGATTCAGATTCCGAGCCGATGGGTTGAAGGGCTGGGCTCACTCGGAGATGTACTCAGTGATCTTCGTCTGGGCGAGACGGCAGACCTCGCCGGGGATCTCGATCGGGTAGACCCCAGTGAGACATCCCATGCATAGGTTCTCCTTGGGGATTCCTATCGCATTCACCAGCCCCTCATGGCTTATGTAGCCGAGGGAGTCGGCGTTGATCACCGCCTCGACACCGGCCACGGTCTTGTGGGCCGCTATCAGCTCATCTCTTGTGGCCATATCTATCCCCATGTAGCAGGGCGCCAAAATGGGGGGGCTTCCGATTCTCACGTGAACCTCTTCGGCGCCGGTGCTCCTCACCATGTCCACGATCCGCCTGCTGGTCGTCCCCCGCACGATGCTGTCGTCGACCATGATGATCCTGTTCCCCTCGATGTTGGGGCGGATGGTGTTCATCTTCAGCCTCACCGCGATCTCTCTCAGCTCCTGCCCCGGCATGATGAAGGTTCTGCCGATGTACCGGTTCTTCATGAGACACTCCCGGTACTTTATGTTGGATCGCTGATGGTATCCGATGGCGAAGGTGATTCCGGAATCGGGTATAGGCGTTACCGTATCCGCGTCCAACGGATGCTCTTCGGCCAAAGTGGCTCCGATCTTGACCCTCACGTCGTATACGAGCCTTCCATCCATGATGCTGTCGGGCCGCGCGAAGTAGATGTACTCAAAGACGCAGTGGGCCGGGCACTGATTGTGAGATAACTGATAAAACCGGACGTCTCCGTCCTTAGCGATCACCATCTCGCCGGGCCTAACGTCTCTCACCAGAGTCCCGTTCAGGGTGTCGATGGCAGCGCTCTCGGAGGTTATGATCACGTCGGTCTCGGTCTTTCCGACGCATAGAGGTTTAATCCCCAGGGGGTCCCTGACCGCTATGATCGTGTTTCCCAAAAGAATAACGATGGAGTAGGACCCGACGGACTTTCGCATGATCGCCCTGACCGCCTCCGCCAGATCCTCCTGTTCCAGCATCGCTTTGACGAAAATACGGGCCATCACCTCGGTGTCGGAGGTGGAGTGAAACACCTCCCCCTCGGCCTCCAGCTCCTCTTTGAGCTTTCCGGCGTTTACGAGGTTGCCGTTGTGGGCGATGGCCACCGAGCTGTCCTTGTACTTCACCAGGATCGGCTGGCTGTTCTTGAGGGCCGAGTCGCCCGTGGTCGAATATCGCACGTGACCTATGCCCGTGGGCCCTTCCAGGGCATCTATCCGGGCGTTGTTGAAAACTTCGGCGACGAGGCCCATGGCCTTGTGGGTTCGGACGACCTTCCCGTCGTAGACGGATATGCCGGCCGACTCCTGGCCCCGATGTTGCAGCGCGTAGAGGGCATAGTAGATCGACTTGGCCACGTTGCGACACGGATCTTCTGAGGAGATCCCTACCACGCCGCACTTGTCCTGCAACCCGGACCTCCGATCAGTTGCTGCCGTAGTTGCTGCTGTATTTCTGCCAGCCGTAGCCCCGGAGCCTCTTGGACTTGCCGAAGCCGCAGGATGCGCAGGTCTTGTTATGGAAGTTGAAGGATACTTTGCCACAGCGACGACACATGACGTGCGTCTTCTTCTGGCGTCTTCCCATTGATGGGGTGCCTTTTGTCATTTATAGAACCTCACGGTGAAATGTAAACTACGTTATCTCCTCGGACGACGACCGTTCCGAGCTTCTGCGAATCGTCTCCCTCTTTGATCTCTTCGGTGTTGTCGAGCACCAGGTTCATGTGGATGTCGTAACCCTGAAGCTCTCCCCGAAACGCCCTTCCATCCTTGAGCTTGACTATTACGGGCCCGTTCAGCGATTCATTTAAAATATCAAGTGGTCTCTGCGCCATCGGCCTCTCTCCAGTCGTAAAGACAAAAGCTACCTGCGAGACTTGCACGTTGCGTATTTAAACTTGTCGGGGAATATGGGTCTTATGAAAATCAAATCCAGGCACCACCTCAAGGGGAGCGAGTCGAAGAAGATCCTCAAGGCGATTGAGCCGTTCCTGGAAGAGCCCGGAGCCCTGCGAGGACTATCTCTAGAAGTAGCCGAAACCGATCACGATTTCAACCTGATCCTTCTGAAGGGAAGGCCCGTCTTCATGATGCTGGAGGGAAGGCCCTTCTTCACGGTTCGTGGCGCCCTCGAGTTCGCGCCAAAGAGGAATATGGTGATCGTGGACTCCGGCGCCGTCAGCTACATCGTGAACGGCGCGGACGTGATGGCTCCCGGGATAGTAGAGGCCGACCCCGAGATCGTCCCCGGAGATCCCGTGGTGATAGTCGAGGAGAGGCACAGAAAGCCTCTCGCCATCGGACTTGCTCTTCTTCCCGGCACCGAGATGCGGGGATCGGGGAAAGCGATCAAGTCGGTCCATCACGTCGGCGACACCCTGTGGGACATGAGTGGATAATCGCTGCCGCTAAAAATAATTCAAAGGAATGGGTGCGCTCCTTGCCGGAAGGCCTCTCGAAAGAATGTTATACATCCGGGATCAAAGGCGATATGCATGTACGAAGATATAGGGACCCTGATAAGGAGGGGTTTTGAGACCTGGAAGCGGAACCTGAACCTGGCCGTGCCCTTCGTCCTCATGATCGCGGCGATCATGCTGCTGGCCGTGGCCATGGCGGCTATTCTTCTGTATCCGCTGATCACCGCATCGCCTGACATCTTGTCCACCGCAGGCGACGTCGAAGACCCAGAGCAGCTGATGGAGCTCTTATCGAGCATGACGAACGTCGGCCTTATGGCGGCGATCGTTCTCATCGGCATCCTGGCAATGTTTCTTGCTGGCTCCTTTTTCACCGCCGGGGCGATCGGGATGGCAAAAGAGGCGACCGAGACTGGAAGAACCACTCTGAAGGATATGTGGGCTTCGGGAAAACGAAATTACCTTAGCCTCTTTCTGGCGGAAGTTCTGATGATGATCATCGTGATCGCTGGACTCGTTGTCCTCTCCTTGCCCTTCATCTCGGATCTTGCGGCCGGAGTCGAGAGTGGCGATCCCGAATTCGGGCCGCTGGTCCTCTGGATAATCCTGACCATAGTCTACAGCCTTCTGATATCCGTCGCCTTAGCGATGGTCCCTTACGCCCTGGTGGTCGAGGGGCTTGGGCCGGTCGGCGCGATAAAATCAGGAATCGGGTTTTTTTGGTCGAACAAGATGGACGTCTTTCTGATTTGGCTGGTGGTCCTGGCGGTCTCGATGGCGATCCAGTTCGTTGGAGTGCCCTTTTCGGGATCGGAGACCGCAAGCGCCATCTTCTCGATGGTGAGCGGGGTCGCGAGCGTATTGGTGATATCGCCTCTCACCACGGTCTGGTGGACAAGGCTCTACATGACCAGGGCCGGGAAGATCTCAGAGGTTGAGGCTGTGCATGAGGCTGTGCAAGACGAAGAGGTGAAGTACCTGTAGGGACTGACCCCTCCCGCATGAGCATGCTGACGAACTTCAAAAGGCGAAGCGTAGCCTACCAGACCCTGGTGGCGGGCTTGATCTTCTTTCTTGTCTACACCCTCTACCTCGACTACATTGGAAGCCCGAGCCTCGGCGAGTCGGCCTTCGCCGCGGCGATCTTCGCCTCCAGCTATTTTGTGACCTCGACGATCGTCCTGCGCAAAAAGGTCCCGAAAAGAAAATAGCCGAGATTGACCAACTTTGGAACTGATCAAGACCGGGCGCCGCTCATCTTCAATAGCAGCTCCTCGCCGCTCTTGCTGCCCCGGGCGAAGATCAGGTCTCCTGCACCCAGGGTCACCTTGGATTTGGGGTTGTAGGTCCATCTTCCGCCCCGTTTTACGGCCAGGACGTACATCCCGGTCTCGGTCTCCAGGTCCAGGTCGCCCAGGGTCTTTCCGTCCATCTCGGCCCCCGGTGCGATCTCTACCCTGGTTATCACCTCGTCCGACTCCCTCATGGCCATCGCGAGGATCGGGTGGGGCTCGATGTCGTGCAAGACTACGTTCGCTATCTTGAGGGCGGCATCGCTGATGATCTCCGTTGAGACCGCGAGGTGGAGGAGGCCCCGGAGGTTCTCGATATCGTCGACGTGCTTTGCGGCCTGAAGGACCCAGCGCTGGAGGTCGTACTTCATCTCGTCCATCTCCTGCTCGATCACCTCGACCTCGATCGCCACCTCCTCGCTGTCGAAGAGGACGGCGGTGTAGGCGAGGCCCACCGCCAGCTCCGACCTGTTCTTCATCTCGACGATGATGTCCACAGCCCGGTCGAGCTGGCCGATCCCGCTCTCCTGGTAGACCTTCGGGACCTGGGATTTACCCGTCGTCATCTCGAGAAATAGGGGGACGCCCTCGTCGTGGCCTCTCGCGAAGAGGATGTCCCCGGTCATGATCTCGGTCTGTGGCTCCGGATCGTAGATCCAGCTCTCGCCGCGCCGTATGGCGATGACGCTCATCCCGACCTCCGTCTCAAAGGACAAGTCATCGAGGTTTCGGCCTGCAACCTTTGAACCTGCCCCCACCACCGCCCGGGCCACCGTCTCCTCGGCCTGTCGGAGGTCCTTTTTGAGCTCGTGGGGTATCCCCATCTTGAGGTGGACGATGCTGGCGATGTCCCCTGCGGCGTTGGAGATTATCTCCGCCGCTGAGGCGATCTGGAGGATGCCGGAGAGGGCCTCGGCATCCTCGACGGTCCTTGCGGCGAGCATGGCCGATATCTGGACGTGGTAGTCGTAGACGTCCATCTTCTCCTCAAGCCTGATCACCTCCATCGCCAGGTCGTCGTCATCGTAGAGGACCGCGGAATATCCCAGATCAACCATCAGCTCGCTGGTGTCTTTCATCTTGACCAGCAGTTTTTTCATGCTTATGGGGCAGTATTCGATCTTCCTCATGCCGCTCTCCACTCATTCTCTTTCCATCGGTGATTAAATAAAAGTGTCGTTTCTCTTTATCCTCGGAGCCATAAATATAAGTCATCTCCGATCCTTATTTTTGGTCAGGAGGATATTGAGATGGAGCTTGAGACCGTAAAGCTTGACATCCCCGAGAACTCTAACCTGATTCTGGGCCAGAGCCACTTCATAAAGACCGCAGAAGACCTCTACGAGGCGATGGCCGGGACCGCCCCAAATTCCAAGTTCGGGATCGCCTTCTCCGAGGCGAGCGGACCCTGTCTCGTCCGGTCTGAGGGAAACGACCCCGACCTGATCAGGGCGGCGAGAGAGTTCTCCCTCGCCCTCGGGTGCGGCCATACCTTCGTCATACTGCTCCGGGACGCCTTCCCGATAAACGTCCTGAACGGCGTGAAGGCGGTCCAGGAGGTCTGCGGCATCTTCTGCGCCACCGCCAACCCCGTGGAGGTGGTGGTGGCTAGGACCGAGCAGGGCGGCGGGATCATGGGCGTCATCGACGGCTCAGCGCCGAAAGGGGTCGAGTCGGAGAAGGACGTGACTGAGAGGAGAGGTATGCTGAGGATGTTCGGATACAAGCTATGACCCGGATGGATCGGGTCGTCAAGAACGGCAGGGTTTACTTTGACGGTCGCCTCCAGAACGTCGACCTCTGGACGAGGGACGGGAAGATCGCCGGCCTCGGTGGCAATTATCAGGCCGAGGAGACGATCGACGCTCGGGGCAAGATCGTCCTTCCGGGAACGATCGACCTCCACGTCCACTTCCGAGATCCCGGATACACCCAGAAAGAGGACTGGGAGACGGGCTCGACCTCGGCCGTCGCCGGGGGCGTGACTACCGTCGTCGACCAGCCGAACACCGATCCCCCAACATGGGACGGCCGATCTTACAGAATGAAGCTCGAGATCGCCGAGAGGCGCTCGGTCGTCGACTTCTGCCTCAACGGCGGACCGGGCCAGGTGAAGAAGCTCGCCGAGCTCGGGGCGTCTGCCATCGGCGAGATCTTCACCTACGACCACGATGACGAGGAGCTCCGACGAATCCTGGATGAGACGGCTAAGGCGAGACTGATGCCCACGATCCATGCTGAGGACCGAGAGGTGATCCGGGAGAATACAGAGCCCCTTCGAGATATGCGGGAGCCGGAGCTCTACTCCCTTGCGAGGCCAAACCTTGCAGAGTCGAAGGCGATCGAGAAGGTTCTCGACATGACCGACAGGGCCCACATCTGCCACCTCAGCACCTCCGAGGGGCTGGATCTGGTCCGAGCCGCGAAGATGACGGGGAAGAAGGTAAGCTGCGAGGTGGCGCCTCACCACCTCCTCTTCACAAAACGGGACTGGCGACGTCAGGGCACCTTCCTCAAGATGAATCCGCCCCTCCGGGACTTCCGGGACAAGGACGCCCTCTGGGATGGGCTCCGGAAAGGGGACGTCGACGTCGTCGCCTCAGACCACGCGCCCCACCTCCCCGAGGAGAAGAGGAACGAGATCTGGGACGCGCCGCCGGGGGTTCCGGGCGTCGAGACGATGCTGCCGTTGATGCTGATGGCCGTTCGGTCCAACCTCCTCTCCCTCGACCGGATGGTGGACGCCCTCTCTCGAAGGCCCGCCGAGATCTTCGGCCTCGCCTCCAAGGGGAGGATCGCCGTGGGAATGGATGCGGACCTCGCCATCATCGATCCGAGAGCTGCCAGCGACATCAGGGCCGACCGGCTCCACAGCGGGGCCGAATGGACACCCTACGAGGGGAGGCGCGCTTTGTTCCCGGAGGTCACCATGATCCGGGGAGAGGTGATCTATGCGGACGGGGAGCTCTTCACAAAGCCCGGCTTCGGGAGGAACCTTCCGGGACCCGGGCTAAAGCGAGTGATGAGGGCCACCTCCGAAGAGTGAAATTAACGTGCTCGAATTCTGTAAAAAGGTAAGAGGTGTTTCGTATGAGAGAGGATGCTGAAAGGATGGTCGGGAGAGCCGTGATGGAGTCGATGAAGAGGTCGGTCCAGGCGAGAGAGGTCTTCAAGAAGATGCTGGGAGACGTCGCCCTCGACCTGCCCGAAGCCGGGGACGTTCCCGCCGTGGACGTCATCGACACCACCGAGGAGGTCGTAGTCTACGTCGACCTTCCGGGGACGAAAAAGGAGCTTATAGATCTCGGGGTGACCGAGGACGCCGTGACCGTCAAGGCGAGGTTCGAGCGGCCAGCTGGATCTTACATCCAGAGGGAGAGGCCCGAGGCAGAGACGAGCAGAAGGGTGAAGCTTCAAGCCGAGGTGAAGCCGGAGCAGGTGAGGGCCAAGTACGAGAACGGAGTTCTCGAGGTCCACCTGCCTAAGCTGATCGTGGTGAAGCCCCACTCGATCACCGTCGAGTGATGGCGAAACAGACGAAAAAAAAAATCAAAAAATCTGAGGATTTGGCGGGCTCACCTCTCGCTCGCCATAACCTCTTTTGTCACCACCCTGTAGGTGTAGTTTATCGTCGCTTCCTCGCGCGGCTGAATCTCCAGCTCCCACTCAAGGCCCGTGGCCGTCGTCTCCTTCGGCTGTGGCTCTGTCGAGACGATCTCGGCCTTCAGCGGCTTTCTGTCCGAGACCTCTGCGGTGGCGTTTCGATCGACGTTGCTCTTGAGGCTGAGATGGTAGGTCCAGGTCTCCGTCGTCACCTTCATCGCCGTGGTGGCGTTTCCGGCACCCGGCACCTGGACTATCTCCTCGGTGGATGAGTAGTTGGCAAGCTTCCGTGAAACTTTGAGGTCTGCCGAGGACCCGACCACTATTTCTGCCTCAGTCCCGGCGGGGGTGAAGGGGACCTCCACTTCCGAGACGTACTCGTCGTTCTTGTAGAGGAGGGCACTTCCCGCAGGCCAGGGGTCTTTCATGGTGTTGTTCGCCTTGACGACCTCCGTCACTGGCCCATCGTTTTGGTAGTAAGCGTCCCAGGTGTAACTCCTCTTTATGGGGGCGGTCTCCTCGAAGAGGGGGAAGCCCACCTCCTTGTCCATCTCGAGATCTTTTCTTCCCTCAAGCTCGTAGATGTAGAGGGTCTCAAGC
Source organism: Methanothrix sp. (assembly GCA_041548445.1). Taxonomy (GTDB): domain Archaea; phylum Halobacteriota; class Methanosarcinia; order Methanotrichales; family Methanotrichaceae; genus Methanocrinis. Next base: position 9,034 of record JBFESM010000041.1, read on the forward strand.
TCGCCGGTGGCGGGCGCAGGGGCCGCCTTTGGGGCGTACGCCGCCGGCGCTTCCACCGCCTCCTCTGCGACGTCATAGTCGACGAGGCCCGCAGCATCTCTGAAGAGCACCAGGGGCTCCGCCTGGGGCGGGCCCGAGACGAGCTTCAACCTGACGCCTTCCAGGTCCTCGCCGAAGTTGTTTGCAACGACCGCCTGGGCCGACACCAGAACCGTCTCCTCCTCCAGGTGGACCGAGTAGCTGGGCATCCAGAAGCCAGCCCTCGGCATCAGGTAGACGAGCTCGAACTCTTGAACTCCTGTCGACGAGACGTTGATGGTGTACTCGGGATTGTCGTCGTAGACGATCTTCTCGACGGTGGCGTTGGTGACGGTGAACCTGACCGACTCCACCTTCACCGATGGCGGCAGGTCCAGGACGAACTGGTGGACGCCCTCCGTTACATCCATCTCTCCGGTCCTCTTCACCGTGGCGAGGCCATCAGGGTAGATGGTCACCGAGTCGACGGGAAGGCTGATGATGGTGATCGCCTCGATCTCGCCCGAGCCGTCGTCGACGGCTCCAGCCGGATGGAGGGCCAGCATCAGCACGATAAAAGCCAAAATCTTCTTCATGATCAATACCCCATATTAGCCTTAAACATATACACCGCCTTATTATATTATGCTTTTCCAGCCCTTCGATCTGCTCTGTCACTTTCTCCATCATCACCCTCTTCATCATCTTCTTCTACCTGGCCCCGCAATCCTCATCTTGCGGGGCGACGTCGCAACGCTTATATCGGTATATCGAACTTCCCCACCCTGAGTCGTACGGTGATGTTCTCATGTTTCTGGACTTCTGGAGAGATGTCGAGTCGCTCTTACGCGACGCCATGGATCGATGCGGGTTTGTGCTGCCCGAGACCGACGCCAAGATCAATGGAAACGATCTTCTGCTGGAGACGAGCCCCCACGCCGACCTCGCCTCAACCATATCTTTCAGGCTGGCACCCCTTCTCAAGAAAAATCCTGCAAAGATCTCCCAGGAGCTCAAAGAGGCGATGGTTCTGGACGAAAACGGCATCGTGGACCGGATTGAGGCGAGAGGGCCGTACCTGAACTTCTACGCGAATCGTCGGTTCCTGGACAAGGCCGTCCTGGAGGCAGAGGGCGACGGCTGCTGGACCGGGTCCATGACCGAGAGGGTGATCGTCGAGCACACCTCCGCAAACCCCAACGGCCCTCTCCATGTCGGCCACATAAGAAACTCCGTCATCGGGGACACCCTGGTCAGGATTCTTCGCCGGGCTGGCTGCCGGGTGGAGTCCCAGTATTACGTAAACGACATGGGCCGGCAGATCGCCATCGTCGTCTGGGGCTGCGGGCGGTATCCCCTGGACGATTCAAAGGCCGATCACGCCATCGCCAAGGTCTACATCCAGGCTAACAAGGACCTGGCCGCAGAGCCGGAGCTGAAGGCAGGGGTCGATCGACTGATGCAGCTTTACGAGTCCGGCGACCAAGAGACGGCAGAGAAGTTCAAGTCGGCGGTGGAGTTTGCCCTCTCCGGGATCGAGGATACCCTGAGGAGGCTGAACATATCCCACGACTCGTACCGCTGGGAGAGCGAGTTCGTTCGGGACGGATCGACGGCAGAGGTATTCGAGGCGCTGGAGTCGACGGGCCTTACAGAATGGGAGGAGGGCGCTCTCAAGCTCGACCTCTCAGATCGGGGCTTTGAGAAGAAGCTCGTCTTGAAGAGGTCTGACGGAACGTCCCTTTACACCACAAGAGACCTTGCCTACCACCGTTGGAAGGCCGAGAACTCCGACCGGATGATCGACGTCCTGGGAGCAGACCATAAATTGATCTCGGGCCAGCTCAAGGCGGCTCTTCGTCTCATGGGGGTCAGGGAGCCGGAGATCGTGATCTTCGAGTTCGTCTCTCTTCCGACAGGCTCCATGAGCACGAGAAAGGGCAAGTTCATCTCCACCGACGAGCTTCTTGACGAGGTGGAGGCCCAGGCCTATCGAGAGGTGACGGCTCGAAGGCCCGAGGAGGACGAGGTGTTCAGGCGTACCGTGGCCAAAGACGTGGCCCTCGGAGCCGTGAGGTACGACGTCGTCAAGGTATCGCCGGACAAGGCCACCGTCTTCGATTGGAAGGCGGCCCTGGACTTTGAGAAGCTATCGGCCCCCTTCATCCAGTACTCTCACGCGAGAGCCTGCAGCATCCTCGATAAGGCGGGCGACTTCGGCGAGTTCGATCCCCGGCTTCTCGCCGGCACCGAGGAGATCGATCTCATCAAGAAGATATCTCAGTTCGATTTAGCGGTCGAGCTGGCGGCCCGGGAGCTGAAGCCTCACCAGCTTGCAACCTACGCCCGGGAGCTGGCCGAGATCTTCAACCAGTTCTACAGGTCAAGCCCCGTCCTGGACGCGGAGGCCGGCATCAGAGAGGCGAG
>JBFESM010000042.1:0-11358 GCA_041548445.1 Methanothrix sp.
CACCACCGGCACGCCTCTGAAGCTTGAGGAGGACTACGAGCTGGCGATCCAGGCCATCGACCTCGACGGCAACAAGGTCTACGTCCAGCTGATGAAGGACGGACAGGTCGTCGACTCCGCTGTGGTTGAGCCCTCCAAGGATGGCGCCACCATCGAGGACAAGACCTACACCTACAAGATGAACCTGGGAGACACCGAGAAGATCGTCGTCATAGCTGTCCACTTCAAGAACGCCTTCCGAGGCGCTGACCAGGACCTGGCCACCGTCGACGGCATCTGGCAGATCTCCGACACCTACACCGACGTTGAGGAGGACACCGAGTACGACAAGATGACGATCCAGTCTGTGAACGCAGACACGTTGACCATCATGATGGACAACGAGGACAACAAGATCACCCTCAACTCGAACAAGGACCAACTCCTGATGGAGAACATCAGGATCAAGACCGCTGACCAGGACGCTACCGCTGAGGATCCTCTCAGGTTCTACATCTACGAGGAGGCAACCATAGAGGCTGAGATGGCAGAGGAGCCCGCTCCCGCAGCCGTCAAGGCCCCTGAGCCCGTCGTAGAGCCCGTAGCCGAGGAGCCCGCGGTCGAGGAGCCCGCGGTCGAGGAGCCCGCGGTCGAGGAGCCCATGGCCGAGGAGCCCGCTGAGGAGCCCGCTGAGGAGCCCGCTGAGGAGCCCGCTGGCGGAATCCCCGGATTCGAGGCAGTCTTCGCCATAACTGGCCTTCTGGCAGTCTCCTACCTCGTCCTGAGGAAGAGAGAGTAAATCCATTAGTGGGAGAGCCAAAAGCTCTTCCATCTTTACTTTTATACATCCTGTTTTCCTTTCAATCCGGATGATCTCGATGATGCTATTCTTGTAAGATCCATTTCCGGAAAAGGCCTGTGCGAAAAGTTGAATCAATAGCTTGCTAGCAATCAGGCAAATAACGACCCTTTTCAGGTCCGTTCTTCCGTACTTTGGTATGGCCGAAGTTTATCTTGATAGAGTTGGTACCATCAGGGACATCGCTCATGTTATTCCCAAAACGCTGAAGTTGGTGGTATCGACGTGGTCAGGCCGCGCTGAGGCGTTAGAGCGTTCTCAGATCAATGATCTGGGTGTTGGACGAATTAAATTCCAAGGGAATAAAAAGAGTATATGGAGTCGCTGGAGGCGGCGGGGCCCGCGGCCTTAGTTTATCCGCGCCACCGCCGCAACTTCGTCCCCGGGCTTGAGGCGCATGATCCTCACGCCCTGGGTCGACCGCCCCTGAACCCTGATATCAGAGGCGGGAATTCTGATCACCACGCCGTCCTTCGTCGTGATCATCAGCTCGTCCTCCTCGGATACGGTCCTGGAGGCGACGACGTCCCCTCTTCTCGGATCGATGTTCTTCATCCCCTTTCCGCCCCGCCGATGAGGCGAGTACTCGGACAGCTCCGTCCTCTTCCCGTACCCCTCCCTCGTCACTGTGAGGAGGGCGGCACCGGGCCGAACGACGTCCATGCAGATCACTCGGTCGTCGTCTCCGAGGTTGATTCCTCGAACTCCCATCGAGCCGCGGTTGCTGGGCCGGATGTCGCCTTCGTGGAACCTGATCGCCTTGCCGTGGGCCGTTGCGAGGATCAGGTCCTGGTCGCCGTCGGTGAGCCTCGCCGCAACCAGGCCGTCGCCCCGAAGGTTCACGGCCTTGATCCCGCCCTTCCTTGGATTTCTGTAAGCTTTGATCGAGGTCTTTACGACCTGCCCCCTCGACGTCGCCATCACGATGTAGCCCTCAGTGTCAAAGCTCTTGACAGGTATCGCCTCGGTGATCCTCTCGTCGGCTTCGAGCTGGAGGAGGTTCACGATCGATTTGCCCCGGGCGGTCCTTCCAAGGGCTGGAACGTCGAAGACCCGCAGCCAGTGGGCCTTCCCCTTGTCGGTGAAGAAGAGTATGTACTCGTGAGTTGAGGCGACGAATAGGTCGGTGACGAAGTCCTCGCTCTTGGTGTCGGCCCCCATGACTCCCATCCCGCCCCTCCTCTGCTGTCGGTAAGCGGTGAGAGGCTGCCTCTTGATGTAGCCGTCACTGGTGATCGTCACCGTGACCTCCTCCTCCTGGATGAGGTCCTCGAGGTTGATCTCCCCCTCGGCCTCGATGATCTGGGTCCTTCTGGCGTCGCCGTATTTTCCGACGAGCTCGGAAAGCTCCAGCTTGATTATCATCAAAACCTCTCTGGAATCGGCCAGGATCTCTTTGAACCTCGCGATGGCAACCTCGAGGTCGGCCACCTCTGACCTGATCTTGCCCTGCTCGAGGGCCGTGAGCCTCTGGAGCCTCATGTCCAGGATCGCCTTCGTCTGCTCCTCGGAAAGGTCGAAAGCCCCGGTGAGGGCGGCCCTCGCCTCCGCGGGCGACTCGGCAGCCCGGATGAGCTTGATCACCGCATCGATGTTCTCGAGGGCCACCAGAAGACCCGCCAGAATGTGGGCTCTCTTCTCGGCCCGGTCGAGATCAAAGGCGGTCCTTCTCTCGATCACCTCGGACCGGTGGTATATGTACTGCTCCAGGATGTCCTTGAGAGGGAGCGTCGCCGGCTGGCCGTCGACCAGAACCACGTTGATTATGCCGTAAGAGGTCTCAAGCTGGGTCTGCCTGTGAAGCTGGTTGAGCAACACCTCAGGGTTGACGCCGGACTTAAGCTCGATTACGAGCCTTATCCCATCCCGGTCTGACTCGTCCCGAAGGTCGGAGATCCCGTCGACTCGGTCCGCCTTTATCAGGTCAGCTATCGTCTCAACGACCTTCGCCTTGTTCACTTGATAAGGCAGCTCCGTCACGATTATCTTCGACTTTTCCCCCCGCTCGATCACCGACTTTGCCCGAAGCTTGATTATGCCCCGTCCCGTGGAGTAGGCGGACTCGATTCCAGAGCTTCCGAGTATGTAGCCGCCGGTGGGAAAATCGGGACCCGGGATCTGCTCCATCAGGTCTTCGAGGGTGGCGTCCGGATTGTCGATCAATTTTACGACCGCTCCAGCCACCTCGTTCAAATTGTGGGGCGGAATGTTTGTCGCCATCCCCACGGCGATCCCGGTGGAACCGTTGACGAGAAGGTTCGGAAGCTTCGATGGGAGGACCATCGGCTCTTTGAGAGAGTCGTCGTAGTTGGGAACGAAATCGACTGTATCCTTCCCGATGTCGGTCAGTAACTCTCCAGCGATCTGTGAGAGACGGACTTCGGTATACCTCATCGCCGCCGCAGGATCGCCGTCGATCGATCCAAAGTTCCCCTGGCCGTCTATGAGTGGATACCGCATCGAGAAGTCCTGGGCCATCCTCACCATCGTCTCGTAGATGGCGGCATCACCGTGGGGGTGGTACTTACCCATCACGTCACCCACCACCCTCGCCGACTTCTTGTAGGGCTGGTCTGAGGTCATCCCCTGTTCGTACATGGCGTAGAGGATCCGCCTGTGGACGGGCTTCAGGCCGTCCCTGACGTCCGGAAGAGCCCTTCCCACGATGACGCTCATGGCGTAATCTATGTAAGAGGATTTCATCTCCGAAGTTATGTCAACGTCGATCTCCGTCATCGTCTATCACCATCAAACGTCCAGGTTCTTCACGTCCCTTGCGTGAGCCTCGATGAACTCGCGCCTCGGCTCAACCTTCTCACCCATCAAAATCGAGAAAATCTCGTCCGCCTCCATGGCGTCATCCAGGGTGACTTTGAGCATCGTTCTGTTCTCGGGGTCCATTGTCGTCTCCCAGAGCTGTTCCGGGTTCATCTCACCAAGACCCTTGTACCTCTGGACCGCGGCCTTGCCCCCAGTCGCCTCAAGCGTCCGGGTGAGCTCTGAATCGTTGTAGGCGTAGCTCACGGACTTGCCCCTCTTGACCTGGTAGAGGGGCGGCTGGGCGATGTAGACGTATCCTGCCTCGATGAGCTCGCGCATGTACCTGTAGAAGAAGGTCAATAGGAGGGTCCTTATGTGAGATCCGTCGACATCGGCATCGGTCATTATTACCACTTTGTGGTATCTCGCCCGATCGAGCTGGAAATCGTCGCCGATCCCGGTGCCCAAAGCTGTGATGATGTTTCTGATCTCCTTGTTCTTCAGGATCTTGTCAAGCCTCGCCCTCTCCACGTTCAGGATTTTGCCGCGGAGGGGAAGGATCGCCTGAAAGTGCCTGCTTCTCCCCTGCTTTGCGGAGCCTCCTGCCGACTCGCCCTCCACGATGTACAGCTCGGACAGCTGGGGATCCTTCTCCGCGCAGTCGGCGAGCTTTCCGGGAAGTCCCCCGGAGCTTAGGGCGTTCTTCCTTCGCGTAAGCTCTCTCGCCTTTCGGGCCGCAACCCTCGCCCTGTAAGCCTGGGTCGCCTTCTCGACGATCTTGGATATCACCTGGGGGTTCTCCTCGAAGAACTCGGATAGTCCCTCAGAGACGAGAGAGCTGACGATACCGCTGACGGCGCTGTTTCCAAGTTTCGTCTTGGTCTGGCCCTCGAACTGGGGGTCGGCGAGCTTTACGCTTATCACCGCCACCAGACCCTCTCGAAGGTCGTCGCCGGTGAGCTTGGTATCGTCCTTGATGAGTTTGTTCCCTTTCGCGTACTCGTTGGTGGTCTTGGTGAGGGCTGTTCTGAAACCCGATAGGTGGGTTCCGCCCTCTCTGGTGTTGATGTTGTTGGCGAAGGATAGGATGTTCTCGTTGTAGGAGTTGTTGTACTGAAGGGCCACCTCGACGGAGGTTCCGTCCTTCTCCCTGGAGAAGTATATGGGGGGTGAGTGAAGAAGATCCTTGTTCTTGTTGAGGTGCTCAACGAAGGAGACGATCCCTCCTTCGTAGAGGTGCTCCCTCCTCTTTCCGGTCTTCTCCTCCTCGATCGTTATCTTCAGACCGCGGTTGAGGAAGGCCAGCTCCCGGAGCCTGCTTGCCAGGGTATCGAAGCTGAAATCAACGCTCTCAAAGATCTCGGGATCCGGCTTGAACCGAACCGTCGTCCCGGTATGGTCCGAGACGCCGTGGACCTCCAGGTCCGATACGGGCCTTCCCCGCTCGTACCGCTGCCAGTAGACGAGGCTGTTTCTTCTGACCTCCACCTCGAGCCACTCGGATAGGGCGTTGACCACCGAGACCCCGACGCCGTGAAGGCCTCCTGAGACCTTGTAGGACTTGTGGTCGAACTTGCCCCCGGCATGGAGCATAGTCATGACGATCTCGAGCGCTGGTTTCTTGTAATGCTCGTGGATGTCTACGGGGATGCCTCTCCCGTCGTCACCGACCGAGGCGGTGCCGTCAGCGTGGAGGATCAGGTTGATCTCCGAGCACCGGCCGGCCATGGCCTCGTCTATGCTGTTGTCCACCACCTCGTAGACGAGATGGTGCAGGCCCGACGTGTTGGTGCTTCCTATGTACATGGCGGGCCTTCGCCTGACGGCATCAAGGCCCTCAAGAACCTGGATGTGGCTTGCGTCGTACTCCTCTATTACTTCACTCAAGACCGGATTTACCCCCCGAGTAAATAAATAACTCACAATCAAATTATCGCATTATATATGCCGATTTGCCCGACCTAACCGGCAACCTGCACTCGCGAGATTTTGATATGTGACATTTTATTCGAAGACTTTATTCTTCAACCATCAGTGATACCGGAAGGGACGAATTAACCTCTAAATACTTAGTCTTAACTGGCCCTCCGGCGGCCCGACTCAGAAACGACGTTCCCGCTGCAAGGCAAGATCGAAAATGGCCGGCCCTCGACCAGAGGCGAAAGGACGAAGTTTTGGTGGGGCCTGAGAAGGACAATCGAACCCATGACGAAGCTAGACCGATCCCTCGACCGGGACGAACTTCGTACCGTAGTAGATTATGCCCCGATCCCCTTCTTTTCCCAGGATCCTGAAGACGGGCTTCACCTTCATCCCGATCTCGATCTCGTCGGGGCTGCAGATCACCTGGCCTGTGAGCCTCGGCCCCTCCTCAAGCACGATGATGGCGAGGTTGTAGGGGGTCTGCCTCTTGAAGTCGTCGGTGGCGTTGTAGATTGTGGTGTAGGTCACCACCGTCCCCAAGCCCTTGAACTTGTGATCCTCCATCTTGGCGTTCCTGCGGCAGTTGGGGCAGATCGTCCTCGGCGGGTAGTAGTACTCGTCGCACTTTTCGCAGTGGGTTCCCACCAGGTTGTACCTCTGGGGTATGTGTCTCCAGAATCGTGGCACTGTGGACATTTCGTCACCTCGACATTATGTGGACGAGAGCGGTGCCGCCGCACCCGCCGACGTTGTGGGTGAGGCCGACCTCTGCACCATCGACCTGCCGTTTTCCAGCCTCGCCCCGGAGCTGAAGGACCATCTCGTAAGCCTGCTTGATCCCTGTGGCGCCCACAGGATGGCCACAGGCCTTGAGGCCACCAGAGGTGTTGATCGGGATCTTCCCCCCGATCCAGGTGAGCCCCTCCTCGGCGGCCCTGCCGCCTTCACCCTTCTCTACGAATCCCAGGTCCTCTATGGCCACGATCTCTCCTATCGTGAAGGCGTCGTGAACCTCGGCGAAGTCGACATCTTTCGGCTCGAGCCTCGCTTGGCCGAAGGCCTTCTTCGCGGCGTAGACCGATGCGTCGAGGGTCGTTATGTCCCTTCGATCGTGGAGGGCGAGGGTGTCGCTCGCCTGGGCCGTTGCCAGGATCTTGATGGGAGCGTCGGAGTACTTGTGGGCCTCTTCCGTCGGAGCCAGGACCAAGGCGGCCGCGCCGTCGGTTATCGGCGAGCAGTCCAGGACCCGGAGCGGGTCGGCGACTAGGGGTGATCTCATGACCTTCTCGACTGTGATCTCCATCTGGTACTGGGATATCGGGTTCATGCACCCGTTGTGATGGTTTTTCACAGCCACCGCGGCGAGCTCTTCTCTTGATGTCCCGTAGCGGTGCATGTGGAGCCTTGCGATCATGGCGTAGAGGGCCGGAAATGTCGCGCCAAAAAAGCACTCCCATTCCCGGTCGGCGGCGGCTGCCAGAGCGTCGGCGGCAACGCCCCCGGTAACGTCGGTCATCTTCTCGACCCCGGCGGCGATGACGACGTCGGAATAGCCGCTTGCCACCGCCAGGACCGCCTGCCGGAGGGCGAGCCCCCCCGAGGCGCAGGCGGCCTCGACCCTGGTGCTGGGAACGTGAAGCCTGGAGAGACCGGCGCAGTCGGATATCAGGGCACCGATGTGCTCTTGCTCCACGAACCGGCCGCCGCTCATGTTTCCGACGTAGAGGCCGTCTATCTCCTCGCCGCTGACGCCAGCGTCCTCGATGGCCATGATGCCGGTCTCCACCACCAGGTCGCGGAGCGAATCGTCCCACCGCTCTCCGAACCTCGTGCAGCCAGCTCCGATAATCGATACAGATCTCATAATCTCACAGCCGTAGCTTGCCCTTGTGCTTGGCGTAAACCGCGTAATCCAGGTACTGGACGTTCTTGAAGTAGTCCCTTACCTTGGGGGCGCGATCCCGGATATCATCTATCCCGTCACTGACCCTTATGCTGAAGGCGTCGCTTCCCGCCCCCGACCCGAAGCTCGCAAGAAATATCCTCTCCCCCGGCCGGGCGACGTCCAGGGTCGCGGCAAGGCCTATGAGGCTAGATCCCGAGTAGGTGTTTCCGATCCAGGGGACGACGAGTCCCGGCTCGATCTGATCTTTCGAAAAGCCGAGCTGGCCGGCCACCCTTACGGGAAACTTGCCGTTGGGCTGGTGGAAGACTGCGTAATCGTAATCCTCGGGGATGGTCTTCATCTTCTTCAGTAGCCCCCGGGTGGCGCTGGTGACGTGCTTGAAGTAGCCGGGTTCGCCCGTGAACCTGCCGCCGTGCTCAGGGTATGGCATGCCTTCACGCCTCCAGAAGTCCGGGGTGTCGGTGGTGAATGAGTAGAACCCCTCGATCTCGGCCGCCAGATCCTCGCGACCGATCAAGTAGGCGGCAGCTCCAGCAGCCGCTGTATATTCTAGGGCATCGCCGGGCGCGCCCTGGCTGGTGTCGGTCCCGACGGCAAGGCCCAGGTCGATCAGGTTCGCGGTCACAAGGCCCAGGCATGCCTGCACCGCCGCAGTTCCGGCCTTGCAGGCGAACTCAAAATCCGCCACCGTGAGCTCGTGGTTGGCGCCGATGGCTTCACCGACGATCGTTCCCGTCGGCTTTACGGCGTAAGGGTGGCTCTCGGAGCCTGCGTAGATCGCCCCGATCCTGGCCGGGTCGACGGAGGCCCGCTTGAGGGCGTTCCTCGTCGCCTCAACGGCGATCGTCACCGCGTCCTCGTCGAAGTCCGGGACTGATTTCTCGAAGACGTTGAGGTTTTGGGCCATGTCCTCCCTCTCGCCCCAGACCCTGGCGATCTCCTCGGCCCGTATCCTGTACCTGGGTATGTAGACTCCGTAGCTCACTATTCCCGCGGGCAAGATATCACCTGTGATTTAGATTGTTTACTAGATCCTCGGCCGACATGGTGGTGGCGAGAAGGGGTATCCTCTCCAGCTCTGCGATCCTTCTGGCCACGCCGTCCACCTCGGCGGGGGCGATCCCCTGGAGGATCACGGCACCGGGTTTGAGGTGGCTGACCCTCACCGCCACCATCGGTGATCTGCCGGTGGAGACGCCGGTGAATATCAGGGCCCGTGCGGTGCTCCTGCCATATATCTTTTGAAATTGATCGGGGAGAAGCTCCAAAATCGCCTTCAAGCTGTCGATTATTGTATAACCGTAAATTTGAACGTCGACGTCACCGCAAACGACGCAGGCATCGATAAGATCCATGAACTTTGATAGTCGAATCGGTTCATGGTATTCACATATGCAGCATATCCGTCCGAAGCTCCCGCCGTCGGTGAGCATGGCGCTGTAAGTCCGGGCGGTGTTGCTGCCCTGAAACTCGTCGATGGTCAGCAGGGCGCCTATGATCTTGCTGACGATTAGTATGCCAGGGGACCGCCGCCTGCCGCTTTCGTAATCGCTTATCACGCTCGGCGAAATTCCCAGATGATTGGAGAGCTCGGTCTGGGTGATGCCGAAATTTCTCCGCCACTTTTTTAGAGTCTCGCCGGGATTGTGTGATAAAGTTATCTCACCAGCCATCTTTTCTGCGAGCAATCCTCGAATATCAGAGATATCCCCCCCAGCCGACATGAAACTGAGACAGGCCTGCTTAGAATATAAAGTTAACGAAGAGGAGTTCGTCATATGACGAGATCGATCTATCATCGATAAAACGAGATGCGCCGACCGGGATTCGAACCCGGGTTTTGGGCTTGCTTCGCGAGATCTGCCGCTTGGAAGGCCCAAGTCATAACCACTAGACCATCGGCGCTCACACCCACCACCGCCTCGTTGAACTTAACGTTTTCGATCCGACGAGGCGCTACCATCAGCCGGGACGCGACAGCCTCCCACCCCTTCGGCTGGATTTCGATCGGACGCCATAGGGTTCAGAGAGGTCGGAGGATGGCGATAACCGTCCTTCGGACGATATTTCGCCCAAAACGAATCGCCCGCGACGGCGGTCGGATAGCTTGATATATTGGGGGTATCTGAGCAGTCCGATGGTGAGGATTTTTCCCTGGAGGGAACGAGATCTTGAATCCGCTCATAATCGCGATATGGCTGATGCTGCCCGCCTACCTGCCCAACAACTTCGCCGTCTTATTCGGTGGTGGAAAGCCTCTGGATTTCGGCAGGAACTTCCTGGATGGGCGCCGCATCCTCGGCAACGGCAAGACCTTCCGGGGAACGATAATGGGCGCCCTGGGTGGGGTGGGAGGAGGCCTGGTTCTCAACTCGATTGCATCCTCAAGGCCGGATCTTGGCCTTCCCGACTTCGGCTCTGGATATGGGCTGATCCTGGTCCTCGTCGGCCTCTCCCTCGGGGCGATGGCCGGAGACATCGTAGCCAGCTTCTTCAAGAGGAGGATGGGGATGAAGCGGGGCGCATCACTCTTTCTCGTCGACCAGCTCGACTTCGTCATAGGAAGCTGGGCTCTAACGCTTCTTCTCGCGCCCCGGTGGTTTTCTGAGAACTTCACATCAGAGATCATTTTCATCGTGCTTATCGTAACGCCCATACTGCACAGGGTGACCAATATAATTGGATACAAGATCAAGGCCAAGAAGGAGCCCTGGTGAGGCCGATAGGCCGGTTTTGGGCCAGAATCAAGGGGGATCGAGCAGAGGAGATGGGGCTTAAGCGCCGACCAATTGCTTTTTCCCGATAATCTCCGGCCGTTCCGAGGGGGAATCGTTCGAAAAAGGCTCGAATATGTGTTTTTTATATTTCAAGCTTTGATTCCTCTTTTTTGGGCCATTTAGATCCCCCAAACCCCTGACAAAAAACGAAAATGGGGGTTACATTCCCATTTCGAAAGCTTTATAAGTCCAGTAACCGATAGTCAGTACGTTACTGGCCAAATTTTTCATAGATTACTATGATTTGGCAAGAATGAAAAAGGAGGAGAGCAAATGGACATGGTTAGCATGGGGCTCCTAGCTGCTATGGGCGCCCTTGCGACAGTAGCCGGTACAAGTGAGGACTTAGAGTCTGATGTGGGTTCTCAGAGCAACCCGAACTCACAGGTCCAGTTGGCTGCTCAGGTGGGTCACCCCCACCGAATCTACAACAAAGCCGTTTCTGGAGAGCCACCATCGAACGCTCTTTACGCCGCACTTGCCGCAGTTACAGCTAGTGTCTTGATGTCCGGGTATGGTATGAACGCGTTCTTCGCCATCGCCGTTGGAGCGGTCGTCGCTGCAATATTTAACGGCATTTACTCAGTTACCGCCTACATGGGCAGGAACACGAGCCAGGCGCGATTCAACCAGTACGTCTACCTGGACGTTCTGCGCACTCACACTACCACTATAATGGCACATGCGTACATCACTGTCTTCTGCATTGTCACCATCTCCTACATCATGACAGCACCTTGGCTTCCGATTCAGCACCCCTTCCCAATGCCTCTTGTGGCCTTCATCTGGGGACTTGCCATCGGCGCCATAGGGTCGTCAACCGGTGATGTTCACTACGGAGCAGAGAGGGAGTTCCAGGCCTATCCCTTCGGAGCCGGGCTGAACGCCGCAAACTCCGGAGACATCGTCACCAAGGCAGAGGCTGGCCTGCGAAGCTCCATCGACAACGCCTGGTTCTGCGCCAGGTTCGGAGGGCCGGCCACCGGAATGGCCTTCGGGCTGACCGTCTTCCTGGACAACTGGCGGACTACCATCTTCGATCCGGCCACCCAGGGTTGGCTTGCGATCGCCACCGGTGTCGTGATCGTCATCCTGTTCAACGTCTACAACAGGATACTGGAGATCAGAGCGAAAAAGAGGTACGGGCCCTATCC